>DATIQI010000265.1:0-14684 GCA_035470985.1 Acidobacteriota bacterium | reverse complement strand
ACCACCACGAGCGCCGGGCTGAACGACCAGGAGCCGATCAGGATCAGGAACTCGCCCACGAAGCCGTTGAAGCCGGGGACCGCGATGGAGGAGAGCGACGTCATCAGGAAGAGGGCCGAGAACCAGGGCATGACGGTCTTGAGGCCGCCGAAGTCCGCGATGGCGCGCGAGTGCCGCCGCTCGGACAACATGCCCACGCACAGGAAGAGCGCTCCCGTCGAGATCCCGTGGTTCAGCATCTGGTACACGGCCCCCGTGACGGCGGTGGTCGTGAAGGAGGCGATGCCGAGCATGACGAAGCCCAGGTGCGACACCGAGGAGTAGGCCACCAGCTTCTTCAGGTCCGGCTGCACCAGCGAGACGAGAGCGCCGTAGACGATGCCGATCACGGCCAGCACGCCGATCCAGGGGGCGAAGCGGGCCGCCGCGTCCGGGAAGAGCGGGAAGGCGAGCCGCAGGAAGCCGTAGCCGCCCATCTTCAGCATGACGGCCGCCAGGATGACCGAGCCGGCGGTGGGCGCCTCCACGTGCGCGTCGGGCAGCCAGGTGTGGAACGGCCACATCGGCACCTTGATGGCGAACGCCAGCGCGAAGGCGCCGAAGAGCCAGAGCTGCGCCGTGCGCGCGAGCGGCGTCTCGTAGAGCCGGAGCAGGTCGAAGGTGTATTCGCCGAACGCCGCGTGGTACGCGAAGTAGAGGTACAGGATCCCGACCAGCATAAGGAGACTGCCGACCACCGTGTAGAGAATGAACTTCACCGCCGCGTACACGCGACGCGGCCCGCCCCAGACGCCGATGAGGAGGTACATCGGGATGAGGACGGCTTCCCAGAACATGTAGAAGAGGACGAGATCGAGGGCCGCGAAGACGCCGATCATCCCCGTCTCGAGGACGAGGAGGAGCGCCATGTAGGTCTTCACGCGCTCCGTGATCGCCCGGAAGGAGGCGAGGACGGAGACCGCGGTGATGAGGGTGGTCATCACGATGAGGAGGACGCTCACTCCGTCCACGCCGAGGTAGTACTGGATTCCGAGCGGCGGGACCCAGGGCATCCGCTCCACGAACTGCATCCCCCGCTGTCCCACCTGGAACGACGTGAAGAGCGGGATGGAGGCGACGAAGGTGATGAGCGAGACGGCGAACGCCGCGATCCGGATCGCCTGCGTCTTCGCCGACGGAATGAAGAGGAGGAGGAGCGCCCCCACCGCCGGGAAGAAGATGACGAACGAGAGGATCGGAAGGCCGAGCACGGTCGCCGGGGCGGTCATCGGAGCGCCAGGTAGCCGAACACGACCACCATCCCCATCGCCAGGATGAGCGCGTAGAGCTGCACGTAGCCGGTCTGGGCGAGCCGCAGCCAGCCGGCGCCCTGGTCGACCTTCTTCGCGACGCCGTTCACGGCGCCGTCCACGACGGCCTCGTCCACGTCCTTCCAGAGCCGGTTCGAGAGCCGCACGATCGGCTGCACGATCCGGGCGTCGTAGATCTCGTCCACCCAGTACTTGTGCCAGAGGAGGTCGTACCAGCGGCGCGCCTTCTCGGCCAGCCGGTGCGGCGCCTGCCGATCCCTCACGTAGAAGCGGTGGGCCACGAAGATGCCGACGAGCGCGATGCCGAGCGAGATCACCATCAACGCGATCTCGAGCCCCGGATCGTGCGCCGCGTGGGCGCCCCCGGCCGCCGCCTCGGCGCCGTGCCCCGCCGCGGCCGCCACGCCGTGCGCCGCGCCGGCGCCCACGCGGGCGAGATCGGCGAAGACCGGCTCCAGGAACGCGTCGAGCCGCTGGCCGCCCTGGAGGAGCGGGACCTGGACGAAGCCGCCGATCACGCTCAGCACCGCGAGCAGCATGAGCGGAACCGTCATGCTGTTCGGCGACTCGTGGAGGTGGTGCTTCGCCTCGTGGGTCAGGCGCTCCTCCCCGTGGAAGGTCATGAAGTAGAGACGGAACATGTAGAACGCCGTCAGGAAGGCGCCGATCACGCCGGCCGCCCAGAGGATCGGTCCTCCGTTGGAGAAGGCCTTCCAGAGGATCTCGTCCTTCGAGAAGAAGCCCGCGAACGGGAAGACGCCGGCGATCGCGAGGGTCGCGATCAGCATCGTCAGGTGGGTGCGCGGCAGGTGCTTCTTCAGCCCGCCCATCCGGTCCATGTCCTGCTCGCCCGAGAGCGCGTGGATCACGCTCCCGGCGCCGAGGAAGAGGAGCGCCTTGAAGAAGGCGTGCGTCATCAGGTGGAAGATGCCGGCCGCGAAGGCCGAGACGCCCATGGCGAGGAACATGTAGCCGAGCTGGCTCACCGTGGAATAGGCGAGCACGCGCTTGATGTCCTTCTGGACCAGGCCGATCGTCGCCGCGAAGAGCGCGGTCGCGGCCCCCACGATCGCGACCACCAGGAGCGCGGTCGGGGCCAGCGCGTAGAGGACGTGGCAGCGGGCGATCATGTAGACGCCGGCGGTGACCATCGTCGCCGCGTGGATCAGGGCCGAGACCGGAGTCGGGCCCTCCATGGCGTCGGGGAGCCAGGTGTAGAGCGGGATCTGCGCGCTCTTTCCCGTCGCGCCGACGAAGAGGAAGAGGGCGATCGCCGTGGCGAGCCCGCCGCCCATCGCGAGCCGCTCGGGCGCCTCGGCGAAGACGCGGCCGAAGTCGAGCGTCCCGAACGTGACGAAGATGAGGAAGATCCCGATCAGGAAGCCCCAGTCGCCGATCCGGTTGACGATGAAGGCCTTCTTCCCGGCCTCCGCGGCGGACGGCTTCTGGTACCAGAAGCCGATCAGGAGGTAAGAGCAGAGCCCCACGCCCTCCCAGCCGAAGAACATCAGGAGGAAGTTGTCGGCCAGGACCAGGATCAGCATGCAAAACGTGAAGAGGTTCAGGTACGAGAAGTAGCGCCCGTAGGCCTTCTCGTGACTCATGTAGCCGGTCGAATAGACGTGGATCAGGAAGCCGACGCCGGTCACGACCAGCATCATCACGGCGGAGAGCGGGTCGAGGCCCAGGCGCGCCGCCACCGAGAGGTCCCCGGAATCGATCCAGGAGAAGAGCGTCTGGACGAAGAACCGTTCTTCCGCCGGCAGCGCCAGGAGCCCCTGGAAGCAGCCGAGCGCGATCGCGAACGCGCCGCCCACCGAGCCGACGCCGATCAGGCTGACCAGCTTTCGCGGCAGCTTCCCGGCGCCGATCCCGTTCAGGATCGCGCCGAGGAGCGGGAGCGCCGGCACCAGCCAGAGGAGTTCCAGGGACATCGCCTAACCCTTCAGCAAGTGGACTTCGTCCACGTTGGCGGTTTCGCGCTTGCGGAAGATCGCGACCAGGATGGCGAGACCGATCGCCACCTCCGCCGCGGCGACCGCCATCACGAAGAAGACGAAGATGTGCCCGTCCATGGAGCCGTGCTGCCGGGAAAAGGCCACGAACGAGAGGTTCACCGCGTTCAGCATCAGCTCGATGGACATGAAGATGATGAGCGCGCTCCGGCGCACCAGCACGCCGATCACCCCGATCGTGAAGAGCATCGCGGCCAGGATCTGGTACGCGGCGAGCGGCACGGCCATCGGCGTCATCCGACGAACTTCCTCTTGGCCAGGATCACGGCGCCGATCACCGCCACCAGCAGGAGGATGGAGGTGATCTCGAACGGGTAGAGCCAGGTGGTGTAGAGGATCCGGCCGATCGCGGCGGGCGAGCCGAAGTCCGGCGGCACCGCGGCCACGGCCAGCGCCGCGCCCCCTTCGCCGCCCCGCGGCGAGAGCGCCGTCCAGAGCAGCTCCACGAACACCAGCATCGCGAAGAGGAACCCGAAGCCCTTCGCCGCGCCGGGCGTGAGCACGTCGGCGTCCTGGCGGAAGTTCAGGAGCATGAGCACGAAGAGGAAGAGCACCATGATGGCGCCCGCGTAGACGATCACCTGGAGGGCCGCGATGAACTGGGCGTTCAGGAGGATGAAGAGCCCGGAGAGCGCGAGGAGCACGCCCACCAGGAGGAGCGCGCAATGGACGGGATTCCGGTGGAAGACCACGCCCAGGGCGCAGAACACCGCCGTCAGCGCGAAGACGGCGAAGAGGATGGTCTCGAGCATGGCGCGGGCCGCCCTATCCCTTCAGCACCAGAACGACCGCCGTCACCGCCAGATTCAGCAGCGACGCCGGCAGGAGCACCTTCCAGCCGAATCCCATCAGCTGGTCGTAGCGAAGCCGCGGGAAGGTCGCCCGCAGCCAGACGAAGAAGAAGAGGAAGAGGCCGAGCTTGATCAGGAACCAGACCGGCCCGGGGAGCACCGGCCCGTGCCACGCGCCGAGGAAGCAGGTGATCGCCACGCCCGAGACGACCATCATGTTCGCGTACTCCGAGAGGAAGTAGAGCGCGAACTTCATGCTCGAGAACTCGGTGTGGAACCCGGCCACCAGCTCCGTCTCGGCTTCGGCCAGATCGAACGGCGCGCGGTTCGTCTCGGCGACCGCGCAGATGAGATAGATCAGGAACGCGAAGAACTGCGGCACCACGAACCAGAGCTTCTCCTGAGCGCGCCCGATCTCGGCCAGCGAGAGCGAGCCCGTCATCATGATGATCGGCACGAGCGAGAGGCCCATGGCCAGCTCGTAGGAGATCATCTGGGCCGAGGAGCGGAGCCCGCCGAGGAGCGGGTACTTGGAGTTGGAGGCCCAGCCGCCCAGCACGATGCCGTAGACGCCCATGGACGTCGTGCCGAGGAGGAAGAGGAGCGCGATGTTCACGTCCGCGACCTGGAGGCCGATCTCCCGGCCGAGGATCGTGATCGTATCGCCCCACGGAATGACGGTGGCCGCCACGAGGGCCGTGATGGTCGGGATGGCCGGCGCGATGAAGTAGACGACCTTGTCGGCCTGCGACGGGAGGATGTCCTCCTTCATGAAGAGCTTCATCCCGTCGGCGACCGTCTGGAGCAGCCCGAAGGGCCCGACCCGCTCGGGTCCGATCCGGTCCTGCATGTGGCCCAGGACCTTCCGTTCCATCCAGACGATGAGGATGACCGAGCCGAGCACGAATCCGAGGACGATCAGGACCTTCACCAGCGTCGCGATCAGGTAGATCGGATCCACGGGAGGCTACTGGAGCTCCGTCAGGAGCCGGTCCACGTCCTGAGGGGTCACCATCTCGTGGTACGCGTCGTTCACCATCACGACCGGCGCGGTGCCGCACGAACCGAGACATTCGACCGACAGGAGCGTGAAGCGGCCGTCCGTGGTCGTCTCCCCTTCGTGGATTCCGAGCTTCTGCTCGATCTGCTGCTGCAGGCGGTGTCCGCCCATCAGGCAGCAGGAGAGATTGCGGCAGACCTGGAGGACGTACTTCCCCACGGGCCTCTGGTAGAACATCGTGTAGAACGTCACGACCCCGCGCACCGTCTGCTCGGTCACCCCCAGGAGCGCCGCCACTTCGCGCTGCGTCGCCTCGCTCAGCCACCCCTGGTCCTCCTGGGCGGCGTGGAGCGCGGGGATGAGCGCCGACTGATTGGTCTCGTGGCTCGACTTGATTTCTTCGATCTTCTGGCGGGCCTGGGCGGAAAGCACGGTGGCTTAGTTCTCGACGTTCGGGAATTGGTCCGTGCGCGTCGGATGGTCCTTGCGGAGCGGATGACCGATCCAGCCGTCCGGCGTGAGGATGCGCACGAGATTCGGGTGTCCTTCGAACACGATCCCCATGAGGTCGTAGACCTCCCGTTCCATGAAGTCGGCGCACGTCCAGAGCGGCACGGCCGACGGCACGGCGTCCCCCTCCGCGACGGCGGTCTTCAGGAGGAAGCGGTGATGAAAGGGGATGGAGTAGAGATTGTGGACGATCTCGAAGCGGGGCTCGTCCGGCCCGCGATGGTTCAGGTAGTCCACCGACGTGACGTCGGCCAGGAGATCGCAGAGGAGATCGGGGTCGTTCTTCGCGAACGCCAGCGCCTCACGCAGCACGTCCTTCCGGATCCAGATGGAGAGCTGCTTCCGGAACGACTGCTGGTCGAGCACCGCGTCGCCGAATTGGGAGCGGAACCGCTCGACGATGCGGGCCTGGTCGGGATTCAGCGCTTCGACCTGGTCGGGCTCCGGCCTCAATCCCACTCGAGCGCTCCCTTCCCCCAGACCCAGAAGAGCCCCACGAGGAGGATCAGCAGGAAGATCCCCATCTCGATCAACCCGAAGATGTGGAGCTGCTTGGAGACGACGGCCCACGGATAGAGGAAGACCGTCTCGATGTCGAAGACGATGAAGAGCATGGCCACGAGGTAGAAGCGGGTGTGGAAGCGCTCCCGGGCGTTGCCGACGGGGGTGACGCCGCACTCGTAGGGGGCCAGCTTGGCGGGGTCGTTCACGCGCTTCCCCAGGAAGTGCGAGGCGGCCAGGGTGAACGCCGCGAAGCCCGTCGCCACGACCACCATGATGAGGATCGGAAGGAACGCGCCGACGCTGTTGGGATCCACCGGGCCCACGTTACCCTTCGCCTCCCTGAACGGCCGCTGGTTCGTGAAAAAAGGTGCTAATTGCGGCAGGATAGGAACTTGCCCCGATTCCTGTCAAGCCACCATTTCCGAGACGATCTTCTCCACGCTCCCCGACACCCGGACCGCGTGCACGTCCGGATCGTGCTCGAAGAGGATGAGCCAGTTCTCCCGGGTCGCGTCCCGGAGGATCGCACGCTTCGTCTCGAGCGTGGTCATGGGATAGAGGTCGTATCCCATGATGTACGGAAGGGGTAGGTGCGCCACGGTCGGGACGAGGTCGACCGCGTAGAGCGCGCGGGCGCCCGGGATGTCGAAGAAGACGCCCTGATGCCCGAGCGTGTGCCCCGGCAGGAGGCGCATCGAAACGCCGGGCAGGATCTCCTGATCGCCGTCGTGGATCGTGAGCTGCCCCGACGCCTGGAGCGGGTCGTAGTTCTCGCTCAGATAGGAGGCCCGGTTCCGCTCGGTCGCGTGGTGGGCGTCCTCCCACTCCTGGCGCCGCGCGAAGTAGCGCGCCTTCGGAAAGGTCGGCCGCACCACGCCGTCCTCGCCCCGCGTCGTGCCGCCGCCGCAGTGGTCGAAGTGGAGGTGCGTCAACGCCACCGTGTCCACCTGGTCGGGCGCGACGCCCGCCGCGGCCAGTTCGCCGAGGAGCCCTTCGGGATTCTCGATCGCGTAGATGTCGCGGAACTTCTGGTCCACCTTCGTCCCCGACCCCGCGTCGACCAGCACGCGCTTCCCCGCTCCCTCGATCAGGAGGCAGTTCATCCCCATCCGGATCCGGTTCTTCTCGTCCGCGGGCGCGACGCGGTTCCAGAGCGTCTTCGGCACGACGCCGAACATGGCGCCGCCGTCGAGGCGGAACCGCCCGCCCGAGACGAACCGGACGGTATAGGGGCCGATCGTGATCGCCGGGATGGGACCGGCGGCCGGCGGCGCGGCGGACGCGCCGCCGGCCGCGGGCGCGGGCGTGCTCTCGGAGGCGCTCATGCGCGGCGTGAATCCTCGAATGGGACTTCGTGAAGGGGAATCGAGACTCCGGAGCGCCCCGTAAGCCGAGTTCTGTCGGATTGCTCCGCGGCGACCATTTCTCTAGGACGCGCGTTACCGCGCGCCTCCAGCGACCTACCCGGGACTTGTCACGAGGCGGGCCACCTCTCGTCCCCTATTCGGTCTTGCTCCAGGTGGGGTTTACCGAGCCGAAGGAGTCGCCTCCTCCGCTGGTGCGCTCTTACCGCACCGTTTCACCCTTACCGCGGGCCGCGAGGCCCGAGGCGGTTTGCTTTCTGTTGCACTTTCCCTGGGATCGCTCCCGCTGGGGGTTACCCAGCACCCTGCCCTGTGGAGCTCGGACTTTCCTCGCGTCGCTTGCGCGACCCGCGGCCGCCTGTGGCACTCCGGAAGTCTTCGAGTCCTGCCTGTTACGCTGGGTTGATTCTAGGGGCCGGGATGCCCAAAATCAAGGCATGCAGCCCCTTGTGCGGCCTTCGCTTCTGACGTTCGACATCTTCGGGACCGTCCTCGACTGGAGGCGCGGCATGCGCGAGTCGGTCGCCCGCGAGGGCGCGGCGCTCGACGACGACGCCTTCGACCGCGTGATCGACGCGCAGGGCCGCGCCGAGTCGGGACTCTTCCGCCGCTACGCCGACATCACGGCGGAGAGCCTCGAGACCGTTCTCGGACTGCAGCCCGAGGCCGCGGCCCGGGTCGGCGCCGAGGTCGGGACCTGGCCGCCCTACGCCGACTCCGTCGAAGGGCTCCGCCGTCTCATGCGGGTCGCTCCCTGCGTCGCGATGACGAACAGCGACCTGGCGCACGGCGCCCAGGCGCAGACGGGCCTGGGCCTCCGCCTCTCCGACTGGGTCTGCGCCGAGGAGTCGCGGGTCTACAAGCCGTCGCCCGACGTCTGGCGCTACGTCTCGAACCGGCGCGCCGCGGAGTTCGGACCGTCGTGGTGGCACGTCTCCGCGTACGGCGACTACGACCTCGCCACGGCGCGCTCGCTCGGGCTCACCTGCGTCTACGTCGAGCGGCCCCACGCGCGCCCCGGGCCGACCGATCTCCACGTCGGCGACCTGGTCGAACTGGCGGCGGTGGCCGAGAGCCTCGCGCGGTAGGGGCCGGGCCCCGAGGCGGGAACTCTCCCGGCCGGATCGTCCTTGCAGAGGAGGAACGCGATCGCGCGGCGCGCGGTCGCGGCACGAAGCCGGACTGCAAGGAGCCCGCTGGCGACGAACGTCCGCTACGACACGTCTCGAAGCGTTCAGGCCCTGGCTGCCCCGGTCGAGGCCCGCGCGGCCGGCTTCGCGCCCCGATCCTCGCCCGCGTCAGAACGAGAAGAGGATTCCCGCCTCCGGCGCGAAATCGGTCGCGTTCGGCGTGAGGCCCCAGCCGTTGTTTACCTTCAGCACGGCGCGCGGCGCGATCCGCCACTGCGCTTCGGTGATCAGCGTGATCTCGTCCACCTGGTTCCCCTCGATCCCCGCGTAGACCGACCACGACGGCGACACGCGCCGGAGATACTCGATCGCGTACTCCCCCGCCTCGAACTTCCGCTCGTCCCGCACGTATTCCCCCGCCGCGCGAAACGTCATCGTTCCCCAGCGGTACCCCCGCGTGATCCCCGCGCCGAGCTTGAACTCCCAGTCGCTGGTGCCGATCATGCGCCGCTGCTTCTGGAGCGGGAACACGGTCTCGAAGTACGTGAAGGCCATGGGCCGGCTCCCCTTCTCCTCGAGAAACCGCCAGCGGACCTGAGCCTCCACGTCGCCTAGTCCGGCTTCCTCGATCTCCTCCGGCACCGCGGTCGGGTCGTCGGAGGCTTTGTTCAATTCCGCGGAGATGATCGCGCCCTCCAGTTCGATCGCCCAGTCCTCCGCGAATCCGTAACCGAGGAAGAGGAGTTGCTCGGACGCGGTGTAGCGGCCGCGATAGTCCACGTCCGAGCCGTACCCCAGCTCGCTCGGCTTGTACTCGAGGTTGCCGTCGGAGTACCACTCGGCGAACGGGTAGACGAGGAGTTCCCCCTTGCGAACGTACGTGCCGAACATGGATGTCGGCACGCCCGGACCCCGGTCGCGCAGGTGGGCCGGCGCGGTGTCGGGTTCGGCGGCGGAGGCGGGCGGGGCGGCGAGACCGGGTAGCGCGACGGCGAGGAACAGAGAAACGAGGGCCGGAACGGACCGGGCGGATCGGGACATGGGGTCCCCCTCTCGGCCCCGGCGGGAGCCCCCGACGCGGGGGTTCCGCGGGGCGCTATCCCAAGTCAACCCCGGAACGGGCTCCGGGGTCGAACCATTTCCGGATCAGGCGGTCGGGCTGGGACCCGCCTCCGCGTCGAGCGCCTCGTTGGCCAGGGCGTCGGCGCGCGCGTTGTCGGCGCGCCGGACGTGCCGGATGGTGTGCGACGGGACCGCGTTCAGGAGCATCGTGACGCGCCCGAAGAGCGACCGGAGCCTCGGCTCCTTCACGCGGTACTCCCCGTTCAACTGCTTCACCACCAGCTCGCTGTCGAGGTAGAAGTCGGCCGCGGGGACGCGCGAGTCCTTCAGGTACTCGAGCGCGGCGATCAGCGCCAAGTACTCGGCCTCGTTGTTCGTCTTCGTTCCGAGCGACCGGCTCGCCTCGTAGACCGTGTGACCCTGCTCGTCCTGGATCACGATTCCGATCGCCGCCGGCCCCGGATTTCCCCGGGCCGCTCCGTCGGTGTGCACGCGATAGCGCATGGCCGCAGGGTACGGGCCGGGGCGCGGTTTGACAACGCTTCATCGGGCGGCGACAATCCACGGCGTTCACGAACACGCCCTCGACCCGAGAGGATCCCGCCATGTCCAAGCCGAGCGCCGCCGACGCGGATCTCTTGATCCGACTCTACGAGCTTCGCCGCGATCCCGAGATGCGAAAGGCGCGGCACTTCATCATCTCCGAGTTCACCGCGACGTCGTGGGACGAGATGCAGGCCCAGTACCTGACCGGAAGCGAGCCCGACCGCTACTTCCGCATGGTCACCTCCTACTGGGAGCTGGTCGCGGGGATGGTGAACCGAGGCGTCCTGAACGAAGAGCTCCTCTTCGACACTCACGGCGAGGACATCGTCGTCTGGAACCGCGTGAAGGCGGTCATTCCCGGCGCGCGCGCGAAGATTCGCCCCACGTACCTCTGGAACCTCGAGCGGATGGCGCGGCGCCACATGGCGTGGCGCGAGACGACGTATCCGACCGCGGCCGAGACGATCGAGGCGGGCTCCACGCTCGGCGCGAGGTCCGGCAAGGCCGCGAAGCCTCCGAAGCCCAAGAAGGCGAAGAAGCACGCACGGTGAGCAGCGTCTTCGGCAGGATCCTCACGCTCACGACGTTCGGCGAGAGCCACGGCCCGGCCGTCGGCGTCGTCCTGGACGGGTGCCCCCCGGGACTTCCCCTCGACGCGGCGCTGGTGCAGCGCGACCTCGATCGCCGGCGCCCGGGCCAGAGCGCCGTCACGACGCAGCGCCGCGAGCCCGACACGGTCGAGATCGTGAGCGGCGTCTTCGAAGGGGCCACGACGGGCGCGTCGATCGCGATGATCGTCCGAAGCGTGGACGCCCGCTCGGAGGACTACGCCCCGCTGAAGGACCTCTTCCGCCCCGGCCACGCCGATCACGCCTACCTGGCCAAGTACGGCGTCCGCGACTATCGCGGAAGCGGCCGCTCGTCGGGCCGCGAGACGGTGGCGCGCGTGGCGGCGGGCGCGGTGGCGCGGGCCCTTCTCGCGCGAGCGGGCGTCGCCGTCCGCGGCGGAACGGTCCAGGTCGGCGCCCTGATCGCCGGCGGCCGCGACTGGGCGACCGCGGAGTCGAACCCGGTCCGATGCCCCGATCCCGCGATCGCGCCGGCGATGGAGCGCGCCATCGTGGAGGCGCGCGACCGCGGCGACTCGCTGGGGGGCGTCGTGGAGATCGTGGCGGAGGGCGTTCCCGCCGGATGGGGCGATCCCGTCTTCGACAAGCTGGATGCCACGCTGGCGCACGGGCTCATGTCGATCGGCGCCGTGAAGGGATTCGAAGTGGGCGACGGATTCGCGGCGGCCCGCCTCTGCGGCTCGGAGATGAACGACCGGATGACGCCGGCCGGATTCGAGACGAACCACGCGGGCGGAATCCTCGGCGGCATCTCGACCGGGCAGCCGATCGTCGTCCGGCTCGCGGTGAAGCCGCCCTCCTCGATCGCGATTCCTCAAAAGACCGTCGATCGCGCGGGCGCGGAGCGCGACTTCGCGATCACCGGACGTCACGACCCCTGCCTCTGCCCCCGCGTCGTGCCGGTCGCGGAGGCGATGACGTGCCTCGTCCTCGCCGATCACTGGCTCCGCCAGCGCGCGGTCGAAGCGACGCGCCCCGATCCGGGCCTGAAGTGGCCGCCGGGGGGCGCCGACACGGCGCGGCCCGCCAAGGACCGCGCGTGATCGACGCGATCCGCACGCGCGTCACCGACATCCTCGGAATCCGCTACCCAATCCTCCAGGCGGGGATGGTCTGGGCGTCGGGTTGGCGTCTGGCCGCGGCCTGCGCCGATGCCGGCATCCTCGGCTGCGTCGGCTCCGGCTCCATGAAGCCGGACCTGCTCCGCGACCAGGTCGCGAAGGCGAAGGCGGCCACGCGGGGCCGCCTCGCGGTGAACGTTCCGCTTCTCCGCACCGACGCGGCGGAACTCCTGGAAATCGCGCTCGCGGGCGGCATCGACGTCGTCGTCTCGAGCGCCGGGAACCCCGCCCTCTTCGCCGAGCGGATCCAGGGGTCGGGCGCGACCTGGATCCACGTCGTCCCGGCGGTGAAGCACGGGAAGAAGGCCGAGTCGTGCGGCGTCGACATCGTGATCGGGGAGGGCTTCGAGGCCGGGGGCCACAACGGAGTCGACGAGATCACGACCCTCTGCCTCGTCCCCCAGCTCGCGGACGCGCTGAAGGTGCCCGTGGTCGCCGCGGGCGGCATCGCCGACGGGCGCGGGTTCCTCGCGGCGCTGGCGCTCGGCGCCGAGGGGATCTCGGTCGGCACGCGCTTCGCCGCGACACCGGAATCGAGCTCGCACCCCGCGTACAAGGAAGCCGTCGTCGCGGCGCCCGACAACGCGACCGCGCTCTTCGCGAAGCCGCTCGGCCCGGTCCGCGCGATCCGGAATCCCTGGGTCGATCGCGTGCGGGAGGCGGAGGGGCGCGGCGTTCCGCGCGAAGAGTTGGCCGAGATCTACGGCCGCTCGCACGCCCGCCGCGGGATCCTCGAAGGCGACGTCGCCGAAGGAGAGCTGGAAGCCGGCCAGTCGAGCGGCCTGATCCACGACGTCGTCCCCGCCGCCGAGGTGGTGCGCCGGTTCGTGGAGGAATACGAGCGGGGCCTGGCGCTTCTCGCGTCGCGCCGCTAGCCCGACCGCCCCGCGTCCTCGTCGCGACGGCCCTTCGCGTACGCGCATTGCACCCCTCCTGTCCCTCCTCGCACGCCGCGTTTTGCGCCGCCGCCGGAACTCCAAGGAACTCCGTCGATTTCAAGCCGCAAATCGCACGCGTGAAAGGGCCTCGATCTTGCTGCCCTCTCGTCGTCCCAGCCTCGACGAAAGGAGATTGGATCTATGGAACGCGACCAGATCGAGGAAACACTGGCCCTCGTGCGCGAGGGTACGAAAGAGTGGGAAGACGCGATGATTCAAGGGAGGGCCCTCGTCGACGAGTCGACCCGGCAGAAGATGCCGGCCCTCGCGGCGGACCATCTCCGCCGGGCCGTTCACGAATTCCAGGCGGCCATCGCGATCAACCCGATGCGCGACGAGGGGTACGGATGGCTGGCGCGTTCGTACCGGCTCCTCGCCCAGGCGACGCGCCCGAAGAGCGAGGACACGGCGACGTTCTACCTTCGCTGCGCGGCCGCGATCGCGTGGGAGGGCAAGTGCCGCACGCCCGGATTCGCCCTCTCGGTGTTCACGAAACAGGAGGCGAAGACCCTCCTCGCGTGGGTCCGCACGACGCGGCGGCTCGATCCGCAGGCGGGCGAGACGGAGATGAGCGCGCTCCGCGTGGAGTTCCTGACGTCCGCGCTCGATCCCGACACGATCTCGGACACACAGGGGGACTAGGCCTCTCGCCGCCGTCCCCCTCCCGCCCGCCGCTCCGCGAATTGCAGCCGCGTGTCCCGTTACGGGCATGGCAATTTGCGTCGCCCTCCGAATCTCAACGACTTCCGGCCGTTTCACGCCGCAAAACGCGAGCCTCCCGAGGCTCGCGTCTTGCTGCCCTTCCGGGTCTCTCCCTCGACGAAAGGAGTGGAATCATGAAGACGTACACGATCGAGGAGACCCTCCAGCACGCCCGCGAGGGAACGAAGACGGCGTGGAACGACGCGGTCTATCGCGGACGGACGCTTCTGGACGAGGCGGTCCAGGGATCGGATCCAAAGGCGGCCGCGGCCATGCTGGGACGCGCGGTCCTCCACTTCCAGGCGGCGGTCGCCATCGACCCGGATCGCGACGAAGGCTACGGCTGGCTCGCTCGGGCGTTTCGATCGCTCGGCCAGGCGACGCGCGTCCGGTCCGAGGAGGGCGCCACGTTCTACTTCCGGTGCGCCTGCGCCATCGCGTGGGAAGGCAAGCACCGGACGTCCGGCCGGAAGCTCTCCGCGCTCACTCGCGAGGAGGCGCAGACGCTGCTCGCGTGGGTCCACACGAACCGCCGGCTCGATTCGAAGCGCGCCGAAGTGGAGATGAACATGCTCCGCGTCGAGTTCTTGACCTCCGCGCTCGACCCCGACACGATAGCCTTCACGCAAGGGGGCTAGCCGACCGGTCGATCGCACCACGCCGAAGCCCCCGCCTTCATGGAGGATGGTGGATCCAGGTGTAGTTCTCAACATGTTCTTCGACCTTGGCAGGTTCCTTGGTCTGCTTGTTATTGGCAGGCGAAATATCATTCCACGGAAGTTTGCATAAACCGTGCAGGCTGAACCACGTGCGCCACATCGGGAAGTAATGCAGCGCCTCAGCCTTATCCTGGAACGAAGGCAACAGATTGTGAACCTGATCCATGAAGATCAGCCACGCCTCATCATGCTGCGGACCCTTGGTGGCGAGGCCGTAGCCACCCTGCTGCGCGAGGGATTCCTTCGTTAGATACTCGGAAATTTCCATGCCCTTGATCTCCATGCCGATGTCGTGCATGAAGACCGGGTCAGAGCCGAATTCGCGGGCGAAATATTCCTTCAT
>DATIQI010000264.1:0-3504 GCA_035470985.1 Acidobacteriota bacterium | reverse complement strand
GGTCGAGCTTGCGGTCGCGCACCTCCCCGAGCATCTCGTCCTCCCGGCGGGTGGCCGGCAGCATCAGGCCGGCGAGCACGCCGATGGCCAGGGCACCGAGCCCGACCACGAGGACGCGCCCTCGGGCTACCGGGCGAACGTGCCGGGGATCTTGGCCAGCCCCTCGAGCACGAGATCGCGGCGCTTCCTGAACTCGTCCACCACCATCTTCGTGTAGGACGCCGGCACCTTGTCGATCACCGCCGCGGCGTACTGGCCAAGGGTCGGCGGTGAGAGGCGCGCCTGGGCGAACTTCAAGCAGGCGTCGCGGACGGCGGCGTTCTTCGTCACCAGGGTCCCGACGCGCGCGCCGCACATGTTCAGCCGCTTCGAGATCGAATCCACGAGCACGACCTGCTGGTCCACGCCCTTCCGGGTGAGGGGGCTCTCGTGCTTCGCGCCGTCGTAGATGAACTCGCGATAGGCCTCGTCGGTGATGATCCAGAGGTTCTTCTTCCTCGCCAGGTCCACGAGGCCGTCGATCTCGGCGGCCGTGTAGGCGGTGCCGGTCGGATTGCTCGGCGCGCAGATCAGGATGCCGCGCGTCTTCGGCCCCACGGCCCGCTCGATCGCCTCGACCGGGGGAAGGTGGTAGCCGGTCCGCCCGTCGCAGGGAATCGGCTTCACGCCGACGCCCGCGAGGAGCGCCATCGTGGAGTAGTTCGTGTAGAAGGGCTCGAAGATGATGCACTCGTCGCCCGGCTCGAAGAGGGCCCAGAAGGCGAACTGGAGCGCCTCGCTCCCGCCGACCGTGGTCAGGATCTCGGCGGGGGAGAAGTCGAGGCCGCACGACGCGTAGTAGCGCGACATTCCCTCGCGGAACTCGGCCGTGCCGGGGGACGGGGCGTAGGGAACGTACGTCCCGGGATAGTTCCGGATCCGCTCCATGACGATGTCGGGCGTCGGGAGGTCGGGCTGCCCGATGTTCAGCTGATAGACCTTGGCGCCGCCTTTCGTCGCCGCTTCGGCGTAGGGGGCGAGCCGCCGAATGGGGGAAGCCTGGGCTTCCTTCCCGCGTGTCGAGACGTTCATCGTTGGCCTCCGCGTCGGGGCGCCTTCCGCCTCGCGGCTCCGGCCGGCTTCGCGCCGGCGGGCGTCGCGAGGAGGCGCGCCACGAGTTCCTTCGTCCGTTCGAGATCGCGCGAGTGGACCAGCGACTCGGGGCCGCCGGTCTTCCGCGCGGGGATCGCGATCAATACGGTCGGAACGCCCGCGCGCGCGCGTCGCACCGCGCCGGCGTCCGTGGTTCCTCCCTCGCGCACCAGGTACTGGACCGGCACGCGCGCCGCTTTCGCGGCCTTCCGCGCCCACTCGAGCGCCTGCGGGTGGGCGATGTAGCCGTTCTCCTTCAGCCCGATCGCCGGGCCCTCTCCGGGCGCGACGTGGCTCGCGTCCTTGGCGTCGCCGACGTGGACCACCTCGACGACGACGGCCATCTCGGGGTCGACCCCGAACGCGCCGGTCAGGGCGCCGCGCGAGCCGAGCTCGCTCTGCGCCGTAAAGATCACGTGGAGATCGTAGGCGACCGAGCGGGCGCCGAGGAGCGCCGCGGCCACGACCGCCGCTCCGGCGCGATTCTCCAGCGACGCCGCGTGCCAGTAGTCGCCGATCTCGCCCGCCTTCGTGTCGATCATGCCGACCGCTCCGGCCGGGAACGCCTTGTCGGCCGCGCTCTTCGAAAGCCCCGTGACGAGGTAGAGCGTATCGGCCTCCGGCGCGGCGCCGTCCTTCGGGTCGGACGGACGGTCGTACGCGACGAGCGCGTGCGCTCCGTTCGGGAAGATGACGGTCGCGCCGATCAGCTCGGCGGCGCTTCGTCCGCCGAGGATTCCGATCCGCGCGGTTCCGTTCGACTCGACGCGGGAGACGATGACGCCGGGCGCGTCCATCGGCGTCACGAGGAGGAGCCGCGGACCGCGGCCGGGACGGTGGAGGTGGAGGCTGCCGAGCGCGTCCTCGCTCAGGCGCCCCGCGCCGCGAAGCGCCGCGCGCAGCTTCGCCCGCACGCCCGTCTCGCGCCCGGTCGGGCCGTAGGCGGGAACGAGCGAGGCCATCAGGTCATCGAGGGCGCCTGCACGGGGCATCAGGACCACTCCTTTCCAAGCGCTTCGAGCGCGTGCCAGACGAGATCGACCACGCGGCGCGGATCGCGGATGTCGAGATAGGCCGCGGGGGCGTGGATGTAGCGGCAGGGAACGGAGACCACGGCGGAGGCGACGCCCGCGCCGGCGAGCGCGATCCGTCCCGCGTCGGTCCCGCCCACGCCGGGACGCTTCCGCTGCGTCGGGATCCGGCGCCGGGCGGCCGTCCGGTCGAGGAGCGAGACGAGCCGCTCGTTCGCCATGAGGCTCCGGTCGAGGACCGTGATGACGGGGCCGCGCCCCATGTAGGGGACCTGTTCCTCGGCGCCGGCGCCCGGCGTCTCGCCGCTGGCCGTTCCCTCGAGGATGATCGCCACGTCGGGCTGCACGCGGCGTCCCGCGGCGGCGGCGCCGCGCAGGCCGAGCTCCTCCTGCACGCTCCAGACCGCGGTGACCGGAACCGGAGGACGGCGCGTCACGAGGCTCGCGAGGACCGCGCACCCGACCCGGTCGTCGAACGCTTTTCCTTTCCGGATCTGGCCCCACGACTCGTACGTCGTGTCCCAGGCGACGAAGTCGCCGACGGAGACGGCCGCGAGCGCTTCCTCGCGGGAGCGCGCGCCGATGTCGAGGTAGTGATCCTCGATCTTCGTCACCTTGTTCATGTCGTTGTCGGTGAGGAGATGGGGCGGAAGGACCGCCACGACGCCGCGGACGCCGCGCGCGCCGATCCGGAAGACCTGGCCGACGAGGATCCGAGGATCGATGCCGCCGAGCTTCCGAACGCGGACGCGGCCGTCCTTCTCCACGGCGGTGACCATGAAGCCGACCTCGTCCATGTGGGCGCAGAGCATGACGTGCGGCCCGCGCCGGCCCCGCCCGCCGCGTCCCGCGCCCGCGCGCGGCGCGACGCGGCAGACGAGATTTCCCATCGCGTCGACTTCCATGGAATCGACGTGGTCTCGGACGGCCCCGACGACGAGGTCCCGCACCGGGCCTTCGCCGCCGCTCGGGCCGTCGGCGTTCGAGAGCGCCTCGAGGATCCCCTCGTCGAACACGGGCGTGGCGGAGCGCGCGCGCGTCCCGGCGCGCTTCGCGGCGCGAGCGGGGGTCATCACTTCAGGACCTCCACCGCGCGCCACTCGGGTTCGAGGGTCGAGAGGTAATGCGCCAGGACGGCGGCGCAGCGATCGACGTCGATCCGAGATCCAGCTCCATGTCGAGAAGTCGGAGGTCCGAACGTCCTCGTTTCGCTCGCTCGCGGGGGCGGAGAACGTCTTCGCGATCGAATCGTTGATGGACGAGCTCGCGGTCCTCGCGGATGTCGACCCCGTCGAGTTCCGCCTTCGCCATGTCAGCGATAAGCGTTTCGCCGCCGTCATCC
>DATIQI010000263.1:0-2677 GCA_035470985.1 Acidobacteriota bacterium | reverse complement strand
GCTCCATCCGGACGAGGGCGCCGAGCGCTACGACGCCATCATGCGGATCTCGCTGGAGGTGGTCGGGCGCTGCGACGCGATCCTCCTGATCGCGGAGTCGCCGGGCGCGAACCGCGAGCGGGACCTCCTCGCGGCGATGGGGAAGCCGGTCTACCGCGCCCTGGACGAGCTGCCGCGGTGATCGGGCGCGACACGGCGCTCGGGGCGCTCTGCCTCGTCGCGCTCCTCCCCGCCTACTCCCACAACGACTACCGGGGCCGCGCGCCGCTCACGGACGCGCTTCGCCTCGGGTACCGCGGCGTCGAGGCGGACGTCGTTCTCGCGAACGGCCGCCTCCTCGTGGGGCACGACCGCTCGGAGCTTCGCGCGGGCCGCGACCTCGAGTCGCTCTATATGGGGCCGCTCGCGGATCGATTGGACGCGCGCGGGCGCCTGCTGGAGGGCGGAGAACCGTTCCGGCTCTTCGTGGAGTTCAAGATCCCGCGTCGCGGCGGGATCGACTCGCTCCGCGCGCTCCTGGCGCGTTACCCGCGGCTCGTTCGCCCCGCCGCGTCCGGAGAGGGAGCGCCTCTTTCCGTGATCGTGGTGGGCGGGACGGCTCCGGCCGAATCGCCGGGAGATGCCGAGGCGCCGCCGCTCGTTCGCTACGAGGCGGACGTCCGCGACTCGGGCGCGGCGCGGGCGCTCCTCCTCCGGAATCTCCTCGGCATGGTCTCGCTCGACGCACGGCGGCTCTCCCGATGGCGGGACGGCGCGCCGCCGCCCGAGGGGTGGCGCGACGCGGTCCGGCGGCTCGCGGCGCTGAAGCGGGAGGGCCGCGGCGTGATCGCGCGGGTTCACCACGCGGCGCCGCGCGCGGAGATCTACGCCTTCTTGGTGGAGTCGGGGGTCGATCTGATCGGGAGCGAGTCGCTGGAGCGGTCCGCGCGGATCCTCGGGGGCGTCGGTGGAACCGGCTCCCCCCGGATTCCCGAGCCCCCGATGGATGGCCCGCGCGTGATTCGCTAGTTCAATTCGGCCAGCTTGTAGAGACGCTCCACGTTCGACTGGGTCCAGGTCTTCAACCGGTCGAGGTCCGCCTCGCGACCCGGACGCGCGCGGAAGCCGCCGTTCGCCGGATCCTTCTGCACCAGGTGGTGGAACCGGCGTTGCAGGCCCAGGAACTCCTCCAGGGCCGGACGCTCCGCCGCCTCCCGCGCGCAGTCCTTCACCGATCCGCCCTTGCCGCGCTCCCAGACGAACGCGGGATAGACCCCGCACTGGGCGCCCAGCTCCGCCAGCTTCACGGTCTCGCCGTCGTCGAACTTCCACCCGCTGATGCAGGGCGCGGGGACGAAGACGACCGCGGTGGTCGGACAGGCGAGCGCCTTCTCGATCGTCTTCACGAAGAGCTTGCCGTGCGCCGGGCTCACCTGGGCCACGAGGCCCGCGCCGGCGGCGATCGAGAGGTGGACGTAGTCGAGCGGAAGCCTCGGATTCCCGAGCTGCGCGGCGCCGACCGGCGTCGTGCTCGTCTCGGCGAACGGGGTGGTGGCGGGCGAGTACTGGAAGCCCGTGTTCGCGAAGATCTCGTTCACCAGCACGATCATCGTGATCCGCGACTGGCGGTTGATGGTGTGGAGGAGCGAGCGGAGTCCGATGGCGAACGCGCCGCCGTCGCCGCTCGCGGCGATGACCTGGATCGGACGGTCGATCGCGCCGTGGTCGGCCAGGATGTCGGAGACATCCCGCGCCGCCTCGGCCAGGGTCGGCGCCGACTCGAAGACGTTGTGGATGATCGCGAACGACTTGGCGTAGTCGTCGGGCGAGGAATCGCCCCGGCCCCACGCGACCACGTTCGGGAACGCGAGGCTCGACACCTCGGCGCACGAAGTGCCGATGGTGAAGATGGTCTTCGCGCCGTTGTCGGAGACGCGCCCCACGTTCTGGAGCGCGATCGATTCCATGCAGCCCGGGCAGAGGGTCGAGCCCGGCCGGAAGCAAGAGTCCCGAAGGGCGATCTCCTTGTAGCCGCTCATAGCTGCCTCCCTTCGTGGAAGACCGCCCAAGGCGGCGTGGTCGCGCCCGCCAGCACCGCGCGTCCGTGGTCGAGCATCCGCTCCCACGTCGCTTCGGAGACGTCGGCGCCGCCGAGTCCCGCGAAGACGCTGACGATGCGCGGCATGACGGCCAGGTCGGACATCGCGTCGGCGACGTCGAGCGTCAGGTGCCCGCGTCCCTGGTGGTGCGCTTGATTCACGACGAGGATCGCCTTCGCCCGCTCCAGGCGCTTGCGGATCGCCTCGCGCGGGAAGGGCGTGAGGAGCCGGATGGCGAGCCCCGCCACGCGGAGCCCCTTCCGCTCCATGTAGCTCTCGCGGATCGCCTCGAAGGTCCCGAAGTCGGGACCGAGGGTCACCACCGCCAGGTCCACGGCGCCGTCGTCGGGGAAGCCGGCCGCGTCGTAATAGGCGAGGCCCGGCCGTCCGAACTGCCGCTCGAAATCGGCTCCGATCTGGGGGAGGAGCGTGAGCGAGCGATCCATGCGCCGCTTCTGCGAGACCTTGAAGCCCTGGAAGTGGCGCGACGTGACGCAGTTTCCGAACGCCGTGTCCCCGTTCACGAGCCCCGGGAGCGGGCAGGTGGGAATCCAGCGGTCCTGGAACGCGTGGATCTCGGCGTCGGGTTCGACCACGAG
>DATIQI010000262.1:0-8611 GCA_035470985.1 Acidobacteriota bacterium | reverse complement strand
GAGCTCCTCGGGCACGCGCTCCCGAGCGCGAAGCACCTGCTCGCGCTGATCAACGACGTGCTCGACCTCGCCCGCATCGAGTCGGGCCGGATCCAGTTCGACGCGCGCGAGCTCGCGCTCGGCCCGATCCTGACCGACGTTCGCGCCGTGATGGAGGTGCAGGCGCGCCAAAAGCAGCTCGATTTCCTCATGGGCGCGTGCCCCGAGGGGCTTCGCGTGGTGGCGGACGAGGCGCGCCTTCGCCAGGTCTTGGTGAACGTGCTCGGAAACGCCGTGAAGTTCACGCCGAGCGGGCACGTCGCGGTGCGCGTGAGCGCGCCTCCGGGGGCGCCCTTCGCGGACGTCACCGTGACCGACACCGGCATCGGGCTCGCTCCCGACCGGCGCGACCGGCTCTTCAAGAAGTTCTCCCAGGCGGACGCCTCCACCACGCGACGCTTCGGCGGGAGCGGGCTCGGGCTCGCGATCGTGAAGGAGCTGATGGAGGGGATGGGCGGATCGGTGCGCCTGGACAGCGCGGGCGAAGGGAAGGGCACGACCGTCGTCGTGAGCATCCCGCGCGCCGCGGCGGCTACGGGCGCGTGACGACGAAGACGAGCAGCTCGCCCCGGCCGATCCGGATCCGCGCCGGGCGGCCGGTCGTGATGTTCGAGATCGAATCCTGGACGCCGAGGTCCATGCGGACGCCGCGGAGCGCGTAGCGGAAATTCTCGGTCGTCACGGCCTCGGCCGGACCCCCGACCGCGAAGAACGAGACCGTCGTCCCCACCGGAACGTCGAGATCCACCCGGCCGCGCGCCAGCCACGACCGCGCGTGGTCGTCCTCCAGGACGATCGAGACGCTCCCCGAGTAGCGCCTCAGGAGCGACAGATTTCCCAAGACGTGATCGAGCCGTCCGGCGCTCGCGCCGAGGAGCGTGATCTCGTCCCACGCGCCTCGCGCCAGAATCCACTCGATCGCCTTCTCGGTGTCGGTCCGGTCGGGGTAGGGGTCGCGCACCTGCTCGACGGACGCGAAGTGGGCCAGCGTGGCCCGCTCCGCGCTGTCGAGGTCGCCCACGATGGCGTGCGGGACGAGCCCCGCCGCGCGCGCCGCGTTGGCGCCGCCGTCGGCGCAGACGAAGAGCGAAGCGCCGTCGAGCGCGCGCGCGAGCGTGTCGGCACGGGGCGGGACGCCGTTGGCGAGGATGACCGCGCGGGACATGATGGTGACGGGCGACTCCGGGTCGGGTAGAGTGTGCCGCGAATCGCGGCTCGTTCGAGCCTAGCACCGGCCGAGGAGACATGGCAAACCGCAGGGATGCGCAGACCGTCCTGATCGTGGCCCTTCTCGCCCTCCTCGTGGGCGGCGTGGGGCTCTGGCTCGGATTCCGCCCGCCCGACACCGGCCCGAAGGGGCCCCCGGTCCCGAAGCAGCCCGATCAGGGGCCGATCCTCTACGAGATGAGCAGCATCTTCAGCGAGCCCGACCGGATCCAGCTGGCGTGGAGATCGGTCGAAGGGGCGAGCGCCTATCGCGTGACGCTCCTCACGGCCGCGGACGACTCGCTCTTCACCAGCGACTCGCTCCGCACGAACGCCTGGACGCTCCCTCCGGATCTCCGGAAACGCCTCGCGTCCCAGACGTCGTATCACTGGCGTCTGACGGTCTATTTCCCCGGCCGAGCCCCCGAGCATTCCGAGCCCGCCGCGTTCGCCACGCAGTGACGGCTTGACAGCCGCCGCGGCCGGCGCGATCCTGATTTCTCACCGTTAGGGGTGGCCGGAAGAACCGGCCTGAGATCACACCCTCGGAACCTGAACTGGTTGATACCAGCGTAGGGAAACGGAACCGACGTCGAACCGCCGTCGCGCCGTGACCTTCGTTGGTCGCGGCCGATTTGTTTTCGGCGGAAAGGCGATCCAATGAAGACCTCGTACCATTCCCGGCCCCCCCGGGCCCGTGCGCTCTCGCTCCTTCTCTCCCTCCTCGCGACGACCGCGATCGGGCCGGCCCTCGGGCCGGCGCCGGCCCGGGCTCAGGCCTCGGACTCGACCGCGACGTCGCGCTCCATCCCGGCGGCCGCCATCTCCGGGCGCGTCGTGGACGCGGCCACCGGACTTCCGCTCGCCGAGGCGCGCGTGAGACTTCGGGTCGGGTCGCTCGTCCGCGACACGGCGACCGGCCCCGACGGCGGATTCCGATTCGACGCGGCGCCGCCGGGCGAACGCCGGCTCGAGGTCTCGAGGCTCGGCTACCGCCCGTTCCGCCTCGCGCTCGGGGCGGAAACCGACGTGCGGGAGATCCGGCTGGAGTCGCAGGCCCTGGCGGGCCCCTCCATCGAGGTGACGACGACGCGGCCCGCCGCGCGCGGCTCGGCCGTCGCGTTCACGCGACTCGAGCAGGACGAGGTGCGCGAGAAGTACTGGGCGCAGGACGTTCCGATGCTCCTCGCCGAGACGCCGGGCGTGTACGCCTACTCCGACGCCGGGAACGGCATCGGCTACTCCTACGTGAAGGTGCGCGGCTTCAACCAGCGCCGCGTCGCGGTGACGATCAACGGCGTTCCGCTGAACGACCCGATGTCGCACGAGGTCTACTGGGTGGACCATCCCGATCTCCTCGCGAGCGCCCGGTCGCTCCAGGTGCAGCGCGGCGTGGGAAGCGCCCTCTACGGCGCGAGCGCGGTCGGCGGCTCCATCAACCTCGAGACGACGTCGATCCCGGAGGAGCGGCGTCTCGCGATCGAATCGGGCGCAGGCTCCTACGGCACGACGCGCTTCTCCATCCAGGGCGAGACCGGACTCCTCGAGAACCGCTATGCCTTCAGCGGCCGCTACTCGCGGATCGTGAGCCAGGGATACCGCGAGCAATCGTGGTCGCGGCTCTGGTCGTACGCGTTCGCGGCGGCGCGCCTCGACGAGCGGATGACGACGCGGGTGAACCTCTACGGGGGACCGGAGGAGCTCCATCTCGCCTACTACGCGGTGGACCGTCCCTATCTCGACGGACGCATCACCGGGGACGCCGACCAGGACCGCCGCTTCAATCCGCTCACGTGGCAGGGGGAGCGGGACAACTTCTTCGAGCCTCATTACGAGCTGCTGAACGACTTCCGGCTGAGCGATCGGGCGGCGCTCTCCTCGACGCTCTTCTACTTCCCGGGCCGCGGCTACTACGACACCTTCCCGTACGGGCCGATCGCGCTCGCGTCGCGGCGGCTCCCGAGCTTCTTCGTGAGCGACAAGACGCTCTATCCGGCCTCCTACTACGCCGACACCACGGGCGCGGGCCCCTACGAGGTGGTGGCAACGGATCTGACGCAGCGGCTCTGGGCGCGAAATCGCCACTACGGGTGGGCCCCGCGCGCGCGCGTGCGCCACGACCGCGGGGAGCTGACGGTCGGCGGCGAGTGGCGCGAGGCCGACGGACGCCGGTGGGGCGAGGTGACCTGGGGCGCGGCGCTCCCGCCGGGGACCGCGCCGAACCACGTCATGTACGACTACACGGGCCGCGTGAACATCCAGTCGCTCTTCGCGCAGGAGGCCTTCGACCTGCGGCCCGACCTTCGCGTCACGGGGAGCGTCCAGTGGCGCCGGACCCGCTACGCCGTGGGGCGCGATCTCCTGAACGGCTACGACTTCCGCCTCCGCTATACGTCCCTGAATCCGCGCCTCGGCGTGAACTGGAACGTGACGAAGGCGTGGAATCTCTTCGGCTCGTTCGCGCACGTCCAGGCGGAGCCGATCCTGACCGAGATCTACCGCGCCGACGATCCGACCGCCGTCCCGAATTTCCGCCTCCTCGATCCGGCCAACGGGATCTACGAGGATCCCCTGGTCGATCCCGAGACGCTGAACGACTGGGAGGCCGGGATCGGATTCCAGGGCGCGGACGCGCGACTCCTCGTCACGGGCTACTGGCTCGACTTCAAGAACGAGATCGTTCCGAACGGGAGAATCAGCCCGACCGGCGTGCCGATCACCGCGAACGCCGCGCGCTCCTCGCACGCGGGCGTGGAGCTGGAAGGGGAATGGCGGCACCGGAACGGGCTCGAGATCTCGGGGAACCTCTCTCTCAGCCGGAACCGGTTCGACGACGCGCGCGAATACATCGACCCCTCGACGTTCCTCGACCACGGCGGAAACACGATCGCGGGATTCCCGGGGCGGATCGCGAATCTGACGACGGGCTACCGGCGCGGTCCGGTTCGGCTCTCGCTCTCGATGGTGGACGTCGGCCGGCAGTACCTCGACAACACCGAGGACAACCGGAAGGATTCGGCGCTTCGGGACGCGCCGGGATATCAGAAGAAGGTCGTGGAGCCCTACACGCTCGTGAACGGCGCGGTCTCGTTCGATCTCGGCGGGCGGGCGGCGCGGAGCCTCGGCGCCCGGTCGCTCGCGCTCGACGTGCGCGGATTCAATCTGACCGGCCTTCGCTACGAGACGGGCGGGTACGTCTTCTTCGAGGTCCCGTACTACTACCCGGCGGCGCGCCGGAACGCCTTCGTGAGCCTCCGGGCCGAGTTCTAGAGCGTGGCGCCGATCGACCTGGCCCTCATCGGCGCCTACGCGCTCTTCCTGATCGTCCTCGGCGTCCGGCTCTTCGGCGTGGCGCGCCGGAGCACCGCGGATTACCTCGTCATGGGGCGGCGGCTCACGCTTCCCTCGTTCGTCGCCACGCTCGTCACGACCTGGTACGGCGGCGTCCTGGGCGTCGGCGAGTATTCGTTCCGGTACGGGATCTCGAACTGGCTCGTCTTCGGCGTCCCGTACTACGTCGGAGCGCTCCTCTTCGCGCTCTACTTCGCGCGCCGCGCGCGCCGAACGAATCTCTACACGATTCCCGACATCCTCCAGAACGCGTACGGGCGTCCCGCCGCGCTGATCGGGGCCGTCGTGCTCCAGTTCATGGCGACGCCGGCGCCCTACGTCCTCATGCTCGGCGTCCTTCTCCAGCTCATGTTCGGCTGGGGATTCCTCCCGGCGCTCCTCGTCGGGACCTTCTTCTCCACCGCCTATTCGCTCCGGGGCGGGCTCCCCTCGGTGGTCGGCGCCGATCGGGTCCAGTTCGTCCTGATGTTCGCCGGATTCCTGATCGCGCTCCCGTATCTCGCGGCGACCCACGGCGGTCTCGAGTTCCTGCGCGCGCACGTTCCGGCGACGCACTTCGTCTGGCACGGCGGGAACGCGGCGCAGTACATCTTCGTCTGGTACCTGATCGCGCTCCAGACGCTGGTGGAGCCGACCTTCTACCAGCGCGCGTTCGCCGCGCAGGACGAGGCGACCGCGCAACGCGGCGTGGTGATCTCGATCGGATTCTGGATCCTCTTCGATTTCCTGACGACGTTCACCGGCCTCTACGCGCGCGCGCTGATGCCGGAACTCGCCGATCCCGTCTCGGCGTTTCCCGCGATCGCGATCGAGTACCTTCCCCCCGTCGTACGCGGCATCTTCTACCTGGGCCTCCTCGCCACGGTCATGTCCACGGTGGACGGCTTCACGTTCATCGGCGGCGTGAATTTCGGACGCGATCTCCTCTGGCGATGGCGCGGCGAGACGAGCGACACGAACGTGAACCGGTACGCTCAGTGGGGCTTCGTGATCACGGCCGGATTGGCGTTCGTTCTCGCACTCTGGTTCCGTTCGGCGGTGGATCTCTGGCACCACGTCGGATCGGTCGGCGTCCCCGCGCTCCTCGTGCCGCTCCTCGCGGCGCATCTGCCGCGCTGGCGCGTCGGGGGACGCTTCGCCGCGGCCTCGATGATCGCCGGAGGCGGCGTGGCGGTCGCGTGGCTCCTTCCGGGGCTCGACGGGGCCGGCTATCCCCTTGGGCTGGAACCCATTTACGCCGGCCTGGCCGCCGCCCTGGCCGTCTGGGCCGCCGGCGCGATGAGCCGAAGAAAACTCGGAACCATTTCTGTCAGCCGGTGATCTAAGTAAATAGATGACGGGCGCGGTAACCGCCCGTTTCCCATTCGGTTAGCCCGGCCAGCCTCCGGCCGGGCGACCGGATCGGGACGCCTCGATTAGGGTCTGGGCGATCGCGAACCGATCGATCCACGGATCCGCAAGACCGTGGACACTCCCCGCTGGCGGAGCCCGGCGGGGAGTTTCTCTTTCTCCTCCGCGACCGCTATCCTGGCCCTTCTCATGGCCGATCCCCGCGAAGCGTGCGCGACTTCCGTTCCCGGATCGGATTTCTCCCCGGAGAGGGTCGTTCCGCCGGCGCGGCTCCCGTGGCGCGTCGCGCTCGGCTGGGCGGCGCTCGCGGGCGCGCTCGCCGTTCTCTACTCGGTCCTCACCTTCCCACATCTTTCCCCCGCGAACGACGTCTGGGACTACGCGCAGCAGGCACGGCAGATCGCCCGCGGCGAAGGCTTCACGTCGCTCTATACGTATCCGACGCTCCTCGGCGCCGGCGAGACGCCGCCCTATCCGGTCCGCTGGCGGATGCCGCTCTACTCCTGGCGCGGGGCGATGATGATCTCGAGCGGCACGCCGATGCCGGGCGGATTTCTCGCGCTCGGCGTCTTCGCGCAGGCGCTCCTCGTCTTCCTCGTCGTCCTCCTCGCGGCGCACGTCCACTCCGTGCGCGCCGGATATCTCGCGGGCGCGGCCGCCGCGGCGTGTCCTCTGCTGCTCGATCCGTATCATCCCGGGCTGAGTCAGCTCCCGGTCGCGGCGTTCGGACTCGCGATCTGGCTGCTCCTCATGAGGCGGCGGGGAATCCCGACGGCTCTGGCCGCGGGCCTGATCGCGCCGGCGATCTGGTACACCCGCGCGGAATCGCTTCTCTTCGTTCCGTTGTGGGCGTGGGCCGCATGGCGCGGCGCGGGCGATCGAGCCCCCCGCGCGGCGCGCGCCGTGGCGTTCCTCCTCGTGTTCGCGGCGCTCTGCGCTCCGTGGCCCTTCGTGCAGAAGCTCTGGAGCGGGGCCGCGGCTCCGATCCAGGGGAACCCGATGCTCCTCTACACACCCCAGTATCCGGGCTACTCGTCGTCGCGCACGTACCTCGAGCCGATGCCCGGGTATCTCGCGTACGTCTTCGCGAACCCGGTGGAGTTCGCCGCGCGCTGGGTGAAGGACCTCGTCGGCTTCGGCGTCGATTTCGGGTGGGGCCTCGGTCCGATCGCGATCGGGCTCGCGATGGCGGGGCTCCTTCTTCGCCCCGCGCCCGGGCGCTACCGCGATCTCCGGCCGGTCGCGATCTTCTTCGTGGCGATGGCCCTCCAGGTCGCGGCGTTCGCCGCGCTTCAGCGAAGCCCGCGCTTCCTGACGCCGGTGATCCCGCTCGCGTGCGTCGCCGCGGGGATCGCGGCGGCGCCGGCGCTGGAGAGGATCTGCGGGCGGAGGATGATCCTGCTCCTCTTCCTCCTCCTGGTGGGAGAGCGCGCCGCCACCGTGGCGTTCGAGTCGAGGACCGCGGCGCGCCGCTTCCCGCCGCTTCCCGCGGCGCTCGCCGACACGCTCCGCGCGCGCGAGCCGGGGTGGCCGCGCGAGGGCCTCCTCCTCACCGACGTCCCCGACTGGGCGGTCTGGCATCTCGATCGCCCCGGGCTCCTGCTTCCGACGTCGCGCAGCATGCCCGCGGTGATGGCCGATCACGCCGTGGCGGCCATTCTGCTTTCGCCCGACGCGCGCGCGCGGAACGCGGCGGACGGGGACTCGGCGTGGGTGGCGATCTGGGATCGGATGGCGCCGATCGAAGGGTTCGCGGGCCCGACGCCGCTGCCGGGAGGGGCGCGAATCTACGAACGGGCGCCCTGAGCGCCCCGCGGTTCGGCCGCGGGACGCGGCGCCAGCCGCTCCGAGTTGACCAGCGCGACGCCCGCGATGATCGGGATGCCTCCGAGCGCCGAGATCCAGGTCGGCTGCTCCCCGAGCCCCACCCACGCGATGGCGAACGCGAGGGGAGGGACGAGGTAGAGCAGGCTCGAAGCGCGCGAGGCGGGGAGGCGCGAGAGGACGTACGTCCACGTCACGTAGCCGATCGCGCCGGGGAAGACGCCCAGATAGACCACCGACCACGTGGCGGCCGCCGGCGCCTCCTGAATCGCGCGCCACGTCTCCGGCGCGAAGGGGAGCAAGAAGAGCGTGCCCCACCAGATGGTGCGGCAGGTCGTCTCGAACACGCCGCGGCGCGCGAGCATCGGCTTCGAGACCGCGAAGTAGGCGGCTTGCGCCACCGCGGCCAGCATCAGGAAGCCGATGTCGCCTTCGAAACGAAATCCCCCCGCGACTCCCCAAGAAACGAGCGCCGCCCCCGAGAAGGCTATAGCGAGTCCGCCCCAACCGCGCGCTCCAAGGCGCTCGCGCAGGAAGAGGGTCGCCGCCATCGCGGTGAAAATCGGTCCTGTGTTCACGAGTAGGCTCGAGACGCCGGCCGGGACGGTTCGCGAGCCGGCGTTGAGCGACAGGTGATAGACGAAGATCGTGAGCAAGCCGGCCACGGCGACGCGGATACGATCGTCGCGGCCGGTGGGAACGATCGACCGGGCCGTGCCGCCCCAGACCTCGGCCTCGCGTCGTAGCGCGCGCAGCGAGGCGAAGGCGTTGAGAGCCACGCAGGCGAGGAGCGCAATCACCGCGGCGCCGAGGTACCGCGCCTTGCCGCGGAGGTACGAGT
>DATIQI010000261.1:0-12643 GCA_035470985.1 Acidobacteriota bacterium | reverse complement strand
GACGCCACCAGCACGCGAGCGTGAGCGCGCCGCAGAGAACGACGCCGATCGAGATCGGCGCCACCGACCAGGGAAGCGTCGCGGCGAAAAGGACGAACGAGATCGCGGCGGCGCGTTCGAGCGAATGCATGACGCGCGATCGTGCGGGAGGGGCTCCGGGAGGTCAAGGGGGAGGCGGCCGGGGGCGCCCGGATCAGAAGTAGAGCGAGGCCTCGAACCCCCAGAGGACGAGACAGAGGGTCGCGAAGAGCGCCCACGCGGCGAGGCGGGCCCCGCGGAGGGGCCTCGTCTCGGGCGCGCGCGCCCACCGCTCCGCGGCGAACGCCGCGAGAAAGGGCATCCAGGGCGCGTGGAACCGGCTCCCGCCGAACGTGATCCCGTGCACCAGGAGCCACGCCGCCGCGAGCGCGAGGAACGCGCCCGAGAGCGGATCCCATCGGCGCGTCAGGAATCCCGCGGCGCCGGCGAGGAGGCAGAGCGCGTACGGGATCCAGAGGGGAAGCAGGGTCCGCGCGCCCAGTTCCCTCGCCTTCGCGCGGTACGGCGTCGCCGGGTCGGCCGGATTCGGATGGAACGCGAGCACGGCCAGCTCTCCTTCCCCCAGGAAGACGTGCGCCCAGCTCTTCGCGATCCCGACGAGGAAGCGATCGGGATACGCGCGAATGTAGCTCCACGCGGCCCGGGAGGCCTCGCGCGCCGCGCCCGCCTCGTCGGCGGCGCGCGGTCGCATCGCTTCGGGGATGTCGGGCGCGTATCCGCCGGTCGCGTTCGGATGATTCGCGATCAGGAACGCGGACGCGCTGGAGAAGGCCAGGGTCGGCGCCCCGGCGACGCGCGCGTTTCGCCAGAGCCACGGCGTGACGACGAGGAGGAAGCCCGCGAGGAGGAGCGCCGCGCGGGTCCACTTCCGGTCGCCGCGCATCGCGAGCCACGGGAGGAGGGCGAAGAGATAGAGCGCCGCCACCTTCATCAGGGCGAGAACGCCGAAGAGGGCGCCGAGCGCGACCCGATACCGCGGCGATCGTCCCGGCTCCTCCAGGAGGCCCACGGCCGCGAGCACGAGGAGGAAGCCGAAGAGGCTCTCGGAATAGAGGAGCGTGGTCGTCGCGATGGCCGGCGGATAGAGCGCCCAGATCGCCGCCGCGGCGAGGGCGGCGGGGCGCGATCGGCGGCGGAGCGCGACGAAGAGGAGGAGCCCCGTCGCCGTGTCGAACACGGACTGGACGACGCGCACGACCCGCGGCGAGCGCCCCGCGACGGAATAGACGCCGGCTACGAAGGCCGGATAGCCGACGGCGCGGTAGGCCGTCGGATGTCCGTCGGCGCTGTAGCGGCCCGTCGTCGCGAGCGTCCAGGCGAGCGCGTCGTAGTCGCGCTCGTCGGAGACGAGGGGGCGGTCGACCGAGAGGGCGAGCGCCAGCCGGATCGCGAGTCCCGCGAGGAGCACGGTGGCGAGGAGAGCGCGTCCCATGCCACTCCATGTAGCCCGCGGAACGGCCTCCGTCAAGGGTGAGCGGGTACGGGCCCGTCTTGACTTCGAACGGGTCCCTGCCCGAGACTCCACGATCATGACTCCCTTCCCGATTCCCACCGACGCCCGCATCGTGGTCACCGGCGGCTCCGGATTCCTGGGGCGCCACGTGATGCGCGCCCTCGAGGCGCGCGGCTACCGGAACGCCGTCACGTTCCGCTCGGGCGAGTTCGACATCACGCGCGAGGAAGGCGTGACCGCGATGCTCTCCGCGCTTCGCCCCGAGATGGTGATCCACCTCGCCGCGACGGTCGGAGGGATCGGCGCCAACCGCCGCTACCCCGGCACCTACTACTTCCGGAATCTCCAGATGGGCGCGCTCCTCATGGAGCACGCCCGCCTCGCGGGGGTCCGTCGCTTCCTCTCCGTCGGCACCATCTGCTCCTACCCGAAGCACACGCCGGTTCCCTTCCGCGAAGAGCGGCTCTGGGACGGCTATCCCGAGGAGACGAACGCGCCGTACGGGCTGGCGAAGAAGATGCTGCTCGTGCAATCGGAGGCGTACCGCCAGGAATTCGGATTCGACGGCGTGAACCTCCTCGTCGTGAACCTCTACGGGCCGCACGACAATTTCGATCCCGATTCGTCGCACGTCATCCCCGCCCTGATCCGGAAGTGCGTCGAGGCCGTGGAGCGGGGCGATCCGGAGATCGAGGTCTGGGGCACGGGAACGGCGACGCGCGAGTTCCTGTACGTGGAGGACGCCGCCGACGGGATCGTGGCCGCGCTGGAGCGCCTCGAAGGGAGCGCGCCGGTGAACCTGGGCGCCAGCTTCGAGATCTCCATCAAGGACCTCGCCGAGGCGATCGCGAAGCACGCCGGATTCAAGGGCACCCTGGTCTGGGACCCGACGAAGCCCGACGGACAGCCGCGGCGCTGCCTCGACACGTCGAAGGCGGACACGCTCCTCGGATGGCGCGCGACCACCCCGCTCGACGAAGGGCTGGCGCGGACCGTCGCCTTCTTCCGCGACGAGGTGCGCGCGGCCGAGCGGGTCGCCCCCGCCGCGCGCTGAGCCACGGCGCCGCCCCTCGTTTCGGTCGTCGTTCCGACCCGGGGCCATGACCGGCTCCTCGATCCCCTTCTCGCGGCGCTCGCGGCGCAGACGCTCGACCGCGCCCGCTGGGAGCTGATCGTCGTCTTCGACGGGGCCGCCCCGTCGCCGGACGTCTCGCGACGCCTCGCCGAGATGGGCGCCGCGGCCGTGGTGCTTCCCGATCGGGCGGGACCCGGAGCCGCGCGAAACCGAGGCGCGGCCGGCGCCCGCGGCGACTACCTCGCCTTCACCGAGGACGATTGCGCTCCCGCGCCCGACTGGCTCGCGGCCGGCGGCGCGCGGCTCGCCCGGGAGGCGGATCGCCCACCCGACGTTCTGGAAGGCGCCACGCTCCTCCCGGACGGCCGCCCCGCGCGGCGCCGTCACGAGGGACGCCCGACCTGGCTCCCGACGAATCTCTTCGTCCGACGGTCGTTCTTCGAACGCGTCGGCGGCTATTGCGAGAAGTTCTTCGACGCGCGCGGCGGGATCTACTTCCGGGAGGATTCCGACTTCGGATTCACCGCGACCGCCGCGGGCGCTCGCGTCCTCTTCGACCCGGCGCCGCGCGTCACGCACCCGAGGGAGCACGGGGGCTGGCTCGATCCCATCCGGTGGGCGCGCCGTTACGAGATGGATCCCCTACTGGCGTCGCGCCACCCCGACGCGTTTCGCGAGGAGATCGAGGTCGTGCGTCTCGGCCCGTTCCGGCTCCGCCGTCCCTTCGTCCGCGCGTGCGCCGGCTACGTGCTGGCGCTCCTCGCGGCCGCGGCGGCCGCGCTCATCGGAGAGCCGGGCGTCGCGGCGTGGTTCGCCGGCCTCGCCGTCGTGATGGCGCTGGCGGTCTGGGCGAAGTGGGGGTTCGATCCGCGGAAGTTGCCGGCGGTGCTGGTGGTGCCGCCGGTGCTGCTCCTCTCGCTGGCGCGAGGAAGGGCGCGGGTCCGCCCGGCCGGCTAACGGTTGGCTTCGCGAACGACCAGATAGATCGTGACGACCTGGGCCACGGTGGTCAGGACGTCGCGGGCGCTGCTCCAGAACGAGCGCCGCTGGCGCGCGGGAACCCAGACGACGTCTCCCTCGTGGAGCGCCTCGACATCCCCCTTCTCCACCTGCCGCCCGGTCGCGGCGAGCGTGATCCTCACCCCGCCCTTGGACGCGCGGCCCGTGTACCCTCCGGCGTCGGCGATGTAGTCGGCGACGCCGCGGCCGGGAACGTAGGCGACGTGCCCCGGGGCCTTCACCTCGCCTTGCACCAGGACGGTCCGCGATCGGCGCGGCGCGACGATCCGGTCGCCGTTCCGGAGCGTGAGATCCCCGATCGACCGCCCCGATTCCTCCCACGCCTCCGCCGAGAGGCTGACCGCGCGATTCTCGCGCGTGAGCGTGACGAGGTAGTCGCGTTCGTTCTCGTTCACGAGCCCCGACTGCTCCCGCGCCAGCCGGACGAAGGCCGAGTCGCGAACGGCGGCGTTGCTCTCCCGCTCGACCCGAAGCGCGGCGCTGTCGGCCCACTCGGCGAGCCCGCCCGCGCGGCGAAGCAGATCGCCGAGACGATCCTCGCCGTCCACGATCGAGTAGGGACCGGGAAACGCGACTTCCCCCTCCACCACCACGCTCGCGCCCGCGCCGTAGCGGCCTAGTTCGGGCACGAAGAGACGGTCGCCGGGCTGGAGCGGGAGCGCGGCGCCGTCGGCCTCCAGGCGGACGGTGATCTCTTCGCGCCGGCCCGGAGCCGGCTCCCGGCTCAAGGTGATCCGATCGGCGGCGGCCCGCGCCAGCAGGCCGCCCGCGGCGGCCAGGGCGCTCTCGACGCGGTCGCCGGGCGCGAGATCGTACTCGCCGGGGCGTCCGACGGCGCCTCTCACTTCGATCTTCCTCGATCCCGCGGGAACCACGATCACGTCGGTTTCGAAGACGAGCGGATTCGCGTCGAGATCGCCGCTCTGCTGGAAACGATCGAGATCGACCCAGAGCGTGTCGGCGCCGCGACGGACGGCGATGCCGCGCCGCGCGCCCGGCCAGACGACGCCCCCCGCGGCCTCGATCGCGTCGGACGCGCGGACCGGCGCCTGCACGAGCACGGTGCCGGGACGGAGCACCGCGCCGGTGACGACGGCGAGGAAGCGGCGCGGTCGGTGGAGGGTCAGGACGAAGCCCTTCCCGCGCACGTAGGGGCGGAGCGCCTCGCGCGCCCGGGCCTCGACCTCGCGAAGCGTGAGGCCCGCGACCGGGATCGGTCCGACGTCGGGAAGGAGGAGTTCTCCGGCGGGTCCCACGCGGACGATCTTCGGGTCGTTTAGATCGGAAGAGCGGAACGCGAACTCGTCGCCGGGTCCGACGCGGTACGTCTCCGGATCGACGCGCCCCGCGAACGCGGGCGCGTCGCCCTGCGGGAGCGCGTCCATCGAGGGAATCGAGGCGGGGATGCCGGTCTCGGTCGCGAGGGGGACGGGCGCGGCGAACCCGCGCGTCGCGGCGCCGCCGGCGATCGACGCGAGAAGCCCCAGAAGGAGGCCCGAGGCGAGAACGGAGCCCGCCCGGAACGGAAGACGACGCATCGGATTCAAGCGAATCATGATGCCACGCGCGGCGCCTCGATAAAAGGCCCCAGAACGCGCCTCGCCCGGGCTACGCCCCCGGCAGCCTCTGCCGCACGCGCCGCCAGAGACCCTGCCACTCGTGCGGGCGCACCACGACGAGCGCCCAGGCGGCCCACGCGGCGATCCCGATCCCCATCTGGGGGAGCGTTTTCGGCGTCCAGGCGACCAGCCCCAGCATGAGCGCCAGCGAGCCGAGCATCAGGCGGAGATTCGCCGGTCCCAGCCTGAACTTCGCGTGCCGCCGCGCGTACCAGTAGTGGAGCACCGCGTGGGAGACGTGCGCGAAGACGTACGCGATGACGACGCTCTTCAGACCGAACCGCGGCTCGAGGAAGAAGAATCCGGCGATCATCGCGACCCCGTAGACGACGTCGAAGAGCGCCCACGGCTTCAGCCGGTTTCGCGGCACGAGCCAGATGCCGAACATCCACGCGGCGCAGCGGAAGTAGTCGCCGAGGAACTGGATCGGCAGGAGATCGAGCGCCGGAAGGAACTTGCCCGAGTAGAAGAGGGGCACCCAGAGCGGCGATCCGATGACCAGCGCCGAGAGGAATCCCGTCGTGAGGAGGATCCCGAGCCGGACGGCGCTCCGCATCGGCTCGGCGGCGTCCTCGTCGCGCGGCTTCGCCGCGATCTCGGGCCAGACGTTCGCCGTGATCGAATTGAGGACGAGCGGCATGACCATGCCGGAGACGCCGACGCAGACCTGGTAGATCCCGTTCGGCGCGAGACCGAGGCGCTCGACGAGGATGCTTCGAATGACGAGGAGCGTGAGCGTCGAGGAGAGGCCGACGAGGAGCGCGGCGCCTCCGTAGCGGATCAGGGGGCGCCAGAGCGCGCGATCCACACCCCACGGCCGCGCGCCGACCGACGTGTGCGGGCGAAGCATCCGCCCGGCCATCCAGGCCCAGACGGCCGCGACCAGGACCAGTTGCGCCACGGCTCCCTGCACCTTGAAGTACCAGGCGAGCGGGACGATCGTCGCGATGCCGACGACCGCCATGAAGGTGGTGAGGAGCGCGTTCGAGCGGACGGCCTCGTGCCCCTGGAGCATCGAGACGCGGACGGAGGAGACGGCGCTGAACGGGATCGTGGCGGCGCCGAGCATCACGGCCCACGCGAACGCCGGGTCGCGGTAGATCGCCTGGGCAAGCCACGGCGCCGCCACGATGGAGCCGAGGGCCAGGGCGCCTCCGACGCTCCACGCGATGGTCCGCCCCGCCGCCTCGACGCGCCGGATCCGCTCGGCGTCGCCGCGCGCGCGCGCGTCCGCGATCATCGTGACGAGGCCGCTTCCCACGCCGAGCGTGGCGAGCGGCACGAGGAGTCCGGTCAGGGTGGAGAGCTGGGCGAGGATGCCGGTCCCCTCGGGACCGAGCCACGCGGCGAGGATCTTCGCGCGGACGATGGCCGCGACCACCGCGGCGATCGAGCCGAGCCCGAGGATCGCCGTGGAGCGGACCAGCCGGCGCACGGATGTGGGGTCAGCGGGACCCGTAGGTCCGTTCGTAGTAGTGGCGGAACTCGCCGGTCCGGATCGGCTCCCACCAGTCGCGGCGCGCGACGTACCAATCCACCGTCTCGGCGAGGCCCTTCTCGAACGGCACCGACGGCTTGAATCCGGTCGCCCGCTCGAGGCGCGACGCGTCGATGGCGTAGCGCCGGTCGTGGCCCGGGCGGTCGGTCACGTGGGCGAGGAGCGAGGCCGGCTTGCTCAAGTGCGCGAGGATCGCCGCGCCGATCTGGAGCACCGAGCGCTCGTTCTTCCCCGCGATGTTGAAGGTGCCGCCTTCGGTGTCGTCCGCTTCGAGGAGCGCGACCAGCGCGCGGCAGTGATCCTCCACGTGGATCCAGTCGCGCACGTTCCGTCCCGTGCCGTAGACGGGGAGCGGCTTGTCCTCCAGCGCGTTCGTCACGAAGAGCGGGATCAGCTTCTCGGGAAACTGATAGGGCCCGTAATTGTTACTGCAGCGCGTCACGATCGTGGGGACGCCGTACGTCGCGAAGTAAGCGTAGGCCAGGCGGTCGCCGCCGATCTTGGAAGCGGCGTAGGGATTCCGGGCGAGGAGCGGCGACTCCTCCGTCGCCTCGCCGGAGAGGATCTCGCCGTAGACCTCGTCGGTCGAGATTTGCACGAAGCGCTTCACGCCGGCGCGCCGCGCCTCCTCCAGCAAGACGTAGACCCCCACCGTGTCGGTGAGGATGAAGTCCTGCGCGTTCTCGATGGAACGGTCCACGTGCGTCTCGGCCGCGAAATTCAGCACCACGTCGCGATCGCGCATCGTCTCGGCGACCACCTTCGGGTCGCAGATGTCCCCCTTCACGAACCGGAATCCCGGCGCGTCCTTCACGGGATCGAGGTTCGCGAGGTTCCCCGCGTAGGTCAGCTTGTCGAGCACGGTGACCGACGCGCCCGGGAAGCGCTTCGCCACGTGATGCACGAAGTTGGAGCCGATGAAGCCGGCGCCGCCGGTGACCAGGAGGCGCGCGCGGGAGAGGTCGACGCCCTTCGCCATCGGATCAGCCGTCCTTTCGGGACCAGTCGTAGGGGATGTGGCTCTTGTGGGGATCGGCCCGGACCTCGTCGGGCTCCTTGTAGTCGTACGGCTCCGTCGGCGTGTTCACCAGCATGGCCGGCTCCTGGCTGATGCACTTCATGCCGTGCCAGACGCCCGGCGGGATGGTGATCAGGATCGGATTCCGTTCGCCCATGAAGAACTCGTTCAGCGTCCCCTTCGTGGGCGAATCGGGGCGCTCGTCGTAGAGCACGACCTTCATCATCCCCTTCACGATCACGAAGTGGTCGGTCTGCTTCTTGTGGTAGTGCCACCCCTTCACGACGCCCGGATACCCGACCGAGACGTACGTCTGACCGAACTTCTGGAAGAAGGGATCGTCGCAGCGGAGCATTTCCATCAGGTAGCCCCGCTCGTCGGCAATGAGGCGGAGCGGCTTCACGTGAACGCCGTGAATCGTCTTCATGCGGGCCTCCCCACGGAGACATACTCGAAGCCCAGGCGGGTGACCGCCGGGGGGTCGTACACGTTGCGAAGGTCCACGATCGCGCGCCGGCGCATCAGCCGGCGGATCTTGGAGAGATCGAGGCGGCGGAACTCGTTCCACTCCGTCACGATCGCGAGCGCGTCGGCGCCACGCGCGGCGTCGTAGACGTCCTCGGCCCAGACGACCCCCTTCGGCGCGCCGAGCGTCGTCGGGCGCACGGCGGGATCGTACACGCGCACGACGATGCCCCGGCGGCGAAGCGCCTGGACGATCCCGAGCGAGGGCGCCGCGCGCATGTCGTCCGTCTCCGGCTTGAAGGAGAGGCCGAGCAGGGCCACGGTCTTCTTCCCGCTTCCGTGCAGGACGCTCCGGATCTTCTTCACCGCCACCTGGAGCTGCGCGTCGTTCGCCTCGATGGAGGCGCTCACCACGCGCATCGGGACGCCCGCCTCCCCCGCGAAATGCCGGAGCGCCTTCGTATCTTTGGGAAGGCACGAGCCGCCGTAGCCCGGTCCCGGGTGGAGGAACTTCGACCCGATCCGCCGGTCGAGCCCCATCGCCTTCGCCACGTGGTGGACGTTGGCGCCGAGCGCGTCGGCCAGATTCGCCATTTCGTTGATGTAGGAGATCTTCGTCGCCAGGAACGCGTTCGCCGCGTACTTGATCAGCTCGGCGGTCCGGATGTCGGTGACGATGGCCGGCGTCTCGATCAGGTAGAGCGGCCGGTAGAGGTCGCGGAGCATCGCCTTCGCCTTCGTCGACTCGGCGCCGATCACGATCCGGTCGGGGCGCATGAAATTGTCCACCGCGGTCCCCTCGCGAAGGAACTCGGGATTCGACGCGACGTCGAATCGCGCGCGCTTCTTCGCGTACTTCTTCAGGCACGCCTGGAGCTTCTCGCCCGTCCCGACCGGCACGGTGCTCTTCTGCACGACCAGGCGGTACGAAGGCATGGCGCGCGCGATCGTCTTCGCGGCGTCGAAGACGTACGTGAGGTCCGCCTCCCCCTTCGGGCCCGACGGCGTCCCGACGCAGATGAAGATCACCTCGCCCCAGACGGTCGCTTCCGCCAGGGAGGTGCCGAAGCGGAGCCGCCGCTCGCGCACGTTCCGCGCCACGAGGTGCTGCAGCCCCGGCTCGTAGAACGGGATCTCCCCGCGCTCGAGGATGGCGATCTTCTCGGGGTCGATGTCCACGCAAAGGACTTCGTTCCCGAAGTCGGCGAAGCCGGCTCCGGTGACGAGTCCGACGAATCCGGATCCTACGACGACGATTCGCATCGGTTCCTCAACGGCCCGTGTCGCGGCGTACGCGTTCGCGGGCGTCCTGGTAGAGATCGTTCAGCGTGCGATCGAGGGGGAGGCGGGGCGTCCAGCCCGTTCGCTCCCGGATCTTGGCGGGATCCCCCACGAGGTGATCCACGTCCCTCGCGCGGGTGCGGGACGGGTCCGTGATCACATCGGCCCGGACGCCCGCGATCGCGAGGAGTCGGTCGAGGAGGTCGCGAAGACGGTGCCCCTCCCCGGTGCAGACATTATAGGCCTCCCCCGGCTCCCCGCGTTCGATCAGGGCCCGGTACGCGGCCACCACGTCGCGCACGTCGGCGTACTCGCGAACGGCGTCGAGATTTCCGACGCGGATCTCGGGGGTCTGAAGCCCCGCGTCCACGCGCGCGATCTGCTCGGCGAACGCGGCCAGCGCGAACTGAGGGCGCTGCCCGGGGCCGGTATGGGAGAAGGTCCGGGTCCGAACGACGCGAAGTCCGTAGGACCCGGCGTAGAGTTCGCCCAGCGCGTCCTGCGCCGCCTTGCTGAGGGCGTAGGGATTTTTCGGCCGAAGCGGCGCGTCCTCGCGGATCTTGGTCCCCGCGGTGCCCGAGCCGTACGCGTCGGCGGAGCCGACGAGGAGGAGCATGGCCCCCGGCGCCTCGGCGCGGACGGCCTCGAGGAGATTCAGCGACCCGATGGCGTTCACCCGGTACGTCTCGGCCGGCCGCTCCAGCGACGCGGCGCCCGACGATTGGGCGGCGAGGTGGACGATCGCGTCGGGCCGCAGATCGCGGACCGCGCTGGCGACCGCCGCCGCGTCCACCACGTCCATCGGCCGGTACGAGGCGAGCCGCGCGCGAAGCGACGCCGCGCCGGGGAGTTCCTCCAGCGGCGCGTGATCGACGCCGTGGTACTGCCCGGCTTCCGCGATCTCGAGGAGATGGCGGCCGACGAAGCCGGCCACCCCCGTGACCAGAATTCGCAAGGGCTACCGCTCGCGCCAGTAGGCCAGGAGGTCCTTCAGCGTCTGCTCGAACGGAATCTTCGGCTCCCAGCCGGTCGCCTTCTTGAATTTCGAGTAGTCGCCCAGGAGAACCGGCACGTCCGACGGGCGAAGCCGCGTCGGGTCGGTCTCGACCTTGATCTTCGACGTCGAGAGCGCGAGGAGGTAGTCGAGCATCTCCCGAATCGTCCAGGCGCGGCCGGAGCAGAGGTTGTACTCCTCGCCCGGCTCCCCCTTCTCCAGGGCCAGCCAGTAGCCGCGGACGATATCGCGCACGTCGGTGAAGTCGCGCCGCGCGTCGAGATTTCCGACGCTCAGGACCGGCTTCTGCCGCCCCTTCTCGATATCGGCGATCTGCTTCGCGAAGTCGGAGCAGACGAAGACGGGGCCGCGGCGCGGGCCCTCGTGATTGAAGCCGCGCGTCCGGATGACCGGAATGCCGAACGACTTGAAGTACTGGTAGCCGAGCATGTCCTGCCCCACCTTGCTCACCGCGTAGGGTGAGAGCGGGCGGAGCGGATTCGTCTCGCGGATCGGCAGCTCGTCCTCGAGCACCAGCCCGTACTCCTCGCTGGAGCAGGCGAGCTGGATGCGCGGCTTCAGGCCGCTCTTCTTCACGGCCTCGAAGATGTTCAGCTGTCCGATGATGTTCGTGATCAGCGACTCGGTCGGCGCCGTCCACGAGGTCGGCACGAACGACTGCGCCGCCAGATGGAAGATCCGGTCCGGGCGCACCGACTCGATCACGTCGCGCACCGAGAAGGCGTCGCGCAGATCGCACTCGACGAGCGTCACCTTGTCGCGGAAGTGCTCGATGTTCTCGGTGCGGCTCCGCCAGCGCTGGATCCCGACGATCTCCACGTTGGGGAGCGTGAGCATGTAGTCCACGAGGTGACTCCCGGCGAAGCCGGTGATTCCGGTGACCAACACTTTCATGAACGTGTCCTTTCATTGGTAGCGGTGGCGGCCACCGAGGCCTCGAAGGCGGCGACCGCGGCCTTCGGGTCGGTCGCTTCGAGGATCGGCCGGCCGACCACCACGAAGTCGGCGCCGCGAGCGAACGCTTCCGGCAGGGAGAGCGTCCGCTTCTGGTCGTGCGCCGGGTCGTGGGGCCCGCGTATGCCGGGCGTGACGATCAGGAACGGGTGCGGCAGCGCGCCGCGCAGGGCCGAAAGCTCCTGCGGCGACGCGACGACGCCGTCGGCGCCGGACTCGCGCGCGAGACGCGCCAGACCGAGCACCTTCTCCTCGAGAGCGGTGGCGGGATTCCAGAGGGCCGGAATCTCGCTCCCGTCGAGGCTCGTGAGCATGGTGACGGCGAGCACGCGGGGGCCCGAGGCTCCCGCGGCGCCGGAGCCGCTTCCCAGCGCGCGCGCGGCGCGCGAGGCGGCCGCGATCATCTCGGGGCCGCCCGCCGCGTGGATCGTGAGGAGCGAGACCGGAAGCCCCTGGAGCGCGACCACGGCCTTCTCCACCGTCACGGGGATGTCGTGCAGCTTCAGGTCCAGGAAGACCCGCTTCCCGCGATCGGCCAGCGCGCGGACGGCGTCGCGGCCGGAGGCGGCGAAGAGCTGGAGCCCCACCTTGTACCAAAGGACCGAGTCGCCGATCCGGTCCACGTGCGCGAGCGCGCGCGGCAGATCGGGCTGGTCGAGCGCGACGATCAGGCGGTCGCGGACGCTGCTTCCTTCGTTCACGCCGATCCTCCCGAGGCGGCGCGCGGCGCGCGTGCGGCCTCCCGTTGAGCCTTGCCGGCGCGGATCGTGCCGCGCCCCGCGGGAACCTCCATCGCTCCGATGACGGCCTCCACCGAGGCCTCGCCCATGGAGCGCGCGTAGTCGGCCATCCCGGCGACGCACGCCTCGGGGAGTCCCGGGTCGGCGAACATCGCGGTGCCGACTTCGACGGCGGTGCAGCCGAGGAGCAGGAACTCGATCGCGTCGGCGGGCTTCGCGATGCCGCCCATGCCGACGACGGGGATGTCCACCGCCTGCGCGCACTCCCACGCCTTCGCCAGCGCGAGCGGCTTGATGGCCGGACCCGAGAGCCCGCCCAGCACGATGCCGAGAATCGGCTTCCGGTTCCGGGAGTCCACGGCCATTCCGACGAACGTGTTCACCACCGAGATGGCGTCCGCGCCGTTCGCCTCGCAGGCCTCGGCGATCTCGGCGATCCGCGTGACGTTCGGCGTCAGCTTCGCGA
>DATIQI010000260.1:0-7266 GCA_035470985.1 Acidobacteriota bacterium | reverse complement strand
GACGTCCTCTACGGGGTCGCCGCCGAGCGCGCGGACTCGCTCCGGATCGAAGGGTGCTCGCTTCGGGGCCGCGCCTCCCCCCACGGAGGCGGTCAGTACGGCATGGAGGCGTCCGAGGGGAACGGGATCCACCTCTGGTACTGCCACGGCGCCGTCGTTCGCGGCTGCCGCATCACGCGCTTCGTGGACGGCATCTACCTTTCGTTCGCGTTCCGGGCCCGGATCGAGGAGAACCTCCTCTGGGAGAACGGGCGCTACGGGCTCCACACGATGTACAACCAGGAGAACCGCCTGACCCGGAACCGCTTCACGCGGAACGTCGCCGGCTGCGCGCTGATGTTCTCGAACCACCTGCTGGTGGAGGGAAACGACTTCGTCCGAAACCGCGGCTCGCGCACGTACGGACTCCTCCTGCGCGACTGCTCCGACGGCCGCTTCACGCGGAACCGGATGGTCGGGAACACGGTGGCCCTCTTCATGGACGGCTCGAACCGGAACCGGTTCGTCGAGAACCTGATCCAGGACAACGGCTGGGGACTCCTCCTCTTCTCCTCGTGCGACACGAACGAATTCACGCGGAACAATTTCTGGAACAACGACTATCCCGTCGCGCTCGACATGCGCCGCAGCAACAACCGCTTCGACGACGGCGCGGCGGGCAATTACTGGAGCGAGAACGCGCCCTACGACCTGGACGGCGACGGGGTCAGCGACGTCCCCTACGCTCCGGTCTCGGCGTTCGCGTTCCTCTCGAAGCAGTATCCCGATCTCGCGGTCTTCGGGAAGAGCCCCGCGGCGGCCGCGCTCGGCATGGCGGAGCGGACCATCCCGGCGCTTCGCCCGAGCGAGATCGTGGACCGCTTCCCGCTCGTGGCCCCGGCTCCCGCCGCGCCGCCGGCCGCGGCGCCCGAAGCGCCGGCGCCGGAACGGTCCGGCGCGCGCGCCGCCGCCGCCGCCGGGTTCGGACTCCTCGCCCTGGCGGGGCTCGCGGGGGCGACCGGCGCGGGACGCCGGCGGAAGCCATGATCCGGGTCGCGTCGCTCGCGAAACGCTACGGGCCGATCGTCGCGGTGGACGATCTCTCCTTCGAGGTCGTTCCCGGCGAGACGTTCGCGATCATCGGCCCGAACGGCGCCGGGAAGACGACCACGCTGAAGCTCCTCCTCGGGCTCGCGCGTCCCGACGCGGGCCGCGTCGAGATCGGTCCGGCCGCCCTCGCCCCGAGCGACCCGCGCGCCCGCGAGGCGCTCGGCTACGTCCCCCAGCGGGTGGAGTTCCCTCCGGCCCGCACCGCCGCGGAGATCCTCGCGTACTTCGCCGCGCTGCGCGGCCTCCCCGAGGGCGCCGTCTCGACCGCGCTCGAGCGGGTCGGGCTCGCGGATGTGGCGGCGCGGCGCGCGAGCGATCTCTCCGGCGGCTACGCGCAGCGGCTCTCCCTCGCGCAGGCGCTCCTCGGCGACCCCGCGCTTCTCGTGCTCGACGAGCCGACCGCGAGCCTCGATCCGGAGGCCACCTGGGAATTCCGGAGCCTGGTGGAGCAGTTGCGGCGCGAGGGGAAGACGATCCTCCTCTGCTCGCATCTCCTGAGCGAGGTGGAGCGCGTGGCCGACCGGGTCCTCATTCTCCTCCGCGGCCGCCGCGCCGCGCTCGAATCGATCCAGGCCCTCCGCGAGCGCCAGATGGGAGCGACGCGCCTCGTGATCGAGGTCGCCGATCCGTCGGCGTCCGCCCCCGCGATCGCGGCGCTCGAGCGCGCCGGATTCGCCGCGCAATCGATCGACTCCCGGCGCCTCCTTCTCGAGGGCGGCGGGGAGCGCGGCGTCGCCGCCCTCGACGCGGTGCGCGACGCGGGCGTCGGCGTCCGGTCCTTCGAGCTCTCCCGTCCGACGCTGGAGGAGCTCTTCCTCTCGGTGGTCCGCTCGGAGCGCGCGCGATGAACCGGAGATACGCGCGCCTCGCGATCGGGCTGGTCGTGGTCGGTCTCGCCCTCGGCGTCCTGGCGCGCCTCCCCCGGAGGCCGGAACCGCCCGCGCCCCCGCCGCCTCCCGAGCGCGTGCAGCTCGTCCTCGCGATCCGCGCGGACGGAAGCGTCGTGCCGGAGCGGACGGCCGCTCCGAAGGGCTCGGAGGTCACGCTCGTGGCGGCGAACGAGGGCGCCTCCGACCGGACGCTGGCGCTCTCCGGCTACGAGGAGCGCGTCCGGGTCACGGTGGCGCCGGGCGCGACGAAGCGCGTGGTCTTTCTGGCCGACCGCCCGGGCGGCGATTTCGCCTGGCTGGTGGACGGATCGCCCGGCGGCCGCTTCGCGGTCACGGGCTCGCATCTCGAGGAGGGGCGGGAGTGATGGCGCGCCCCGGCCGCTGGGCCCGCGTTCGCATCGTCGCGGGCGAGGAGTATCGCCGTGCGCTCGAGACGCGGTGGCTCTTCGGCTTCACCGCGCTCTTCGCGCTCCTCGTCCTCGGGCTCTCCTACTTCGGGCTCGCGCAGAGCCGGGAGGTCGGCTTCCAGGGATTCTCGCGCGTGACGCTCAGCCTGATGAACATCGTCCTCTTCCTCGTCCCGCTCACCGGCCTCGTCGTCGGCGTCGGGAGCGTCGCGGGCGTGGGCGAGGCGCTGCCGCTCCTCCTCGCGCAGCCCGTGTCGCGCGGCGAGGTGCTCCTCGGCAAGTATCTCGGGCTCGGCGTCGCGCTGAGCGCGGCGCAGGCGCTCGGATTCGGAAGCGGCGGCCTGGTCGTCGCGCTCCAGACGGGAAGTGATCAGGTCGCGGGATTCGCGGTCCTGACCGCGCTCTCGCTGGGGCTCGGGTGGCTCTCGCTCGCCGTGGCGCTCTGCATCGCCTCGCTCTTCCCCGACCGGCTCCGGGCCCTCTCCGCGGCGCTCGTCCTCTGGCTCGCCATGGTGGTCCTCTACGACATCGCGATCCTCGGCGCGACATCGATGCTCCGGGGCGTCCCGCTCCAGAACGTCCTCGTACCGGCGCTGCTCCTGAACCCCGTCGATCTCGTGCGCGTCCTCATCACGATTTCGGTCGGCTCCGGAGCGCTCTTCGGACCGACGTCGGCGGTCCTGGTCCGCTTCTTCGGAGGGCCCGGCGGAGCGCTCCTCGCCCTCGGCGTCCTCCTGGCCGAGACGGCGATTCCGCTGATCGTCGCCCTTCGCGTCTTCCGATCGAGGGATTGGTGAATCGATGAACCTGAAGCTGCCCGTACGCGAAGCCCCGAAGGTGGTCCCCGGGACGGAGCCCTACCGAACCCTCTTCCCGATCGGGATCGGGATCGGCCTCTACGGCGTCGGGCTCTGGCTGGTCCATGCCGCGGGCTGGATCCCCTATCCCGGCGCCGCTCATTCGGCGCTCCTCATCCAAGGGTTCCAGCAGAGCTTTATCTTGGGCTTCTTAATGACTGCCATGCCTGCATTTCTGCACGCACCTCACTGCCACAGAGGCGAGCAGGCGGCCGCCGTCTCGCTCCTCGCGGCGTTCGCGGTCCTGGCCGCCCTCGGCTGGGTGGCGGCGGCCGAGATCGCCTACGTCGGCACGCTACTCGTCCCCGTCTTCATGGTCGTGCGTCGCGTCCTCGCGCGCCAGGCGGGACCGCCTCCGGAGGAATTCGCGCTCGTGGCGGCCGGCTTCGCGACGGGGATCGTCGGGGCGATCTGGACCGCCGGCGCGGCGGCGGGCCTCTGGACGGAGCCCGTCGCCCGCTACGGCCTCCGGCTCGTCGCCTACGGCACCGTCCTCATGGTGGTCCTCGGCGTGGGAGGGCTCCTCGTGCCGACCTTCATGGCCATGAAGGAACCGCTCACGATCCCCGGCCTCGCGAAGGCGCACGAGCGGGGGCCGCGGCGCGTCCTCTACGCGACGATCATCGTCTCGCTCCTCGCCTCGCTGGCGCTCGAGGCGGCGCACCGGCCCGTGGCGGGCGCCTGGACGAGGGCCCTCGTCGGCTCGGTCGTCCTCCTCTGGGTCTGGAAGATCTTCCGCACGCCCGGACGCGCCGACCGCCTCTCGTTCGCGCTCTGGAGCGCCGGGTGGCTCCTCTTCGCCGGACTCTGGGCGGGCGTGCTCTTCCCCCTCCGCCCCCTCGTCGGCGCCCACATCGTCTTCATCGGCGGCTTCGGCTTCCTGACGCTCGGGATCGCCACCCGCGTGGTCGTGCGTCATGGAGGGCATCCGCTCCCGCTCGAATCGCGCGTGATCGGGACGGCCTCCATCGTCCTCCTCGGGGCGGCCCTGGTCGCGCGTGTCGCCGCCGAAGCGCCCGACCCCGCCTCCGCGGCGCGCACGACGGCGCTCGCCGTCGCGGCCGCGGCCTGGATCGGGGCGTGGGGCCTCTGGGGCTCGAAGGCGATACCCCTCGTGCGGCGCCGCCCCGAACGCGCCTCGCTTCCTCCGCGTTAGCCTTCGGCCCGGCCAGGGTCTAGAGTGGAGTCATGACGTTCGGATTCGACGGTGCCGTCGCGATCGGCGTCGCCGCGCTCGGGGGCGCGGCGATCGGCCTGGAGCGGCAGTGGTCGGGCCACGCGATCGGCCCGCGCGCCCGGATCGGCGGCATCCGCACCTTCACCCTCCTCGGTATCGCGGGCGGCGTGGCCGGGTGGCTCTGGACGCAGGGAGCGCCGAGCCTCGCCGCCGCCATCCTCCTCGGCGCGGCCGCGCTGGTCGTCGCGGGGTACGCGGTGGCGAGCCGGAGCGATCCCGACGGCACGACCGAGGTCGCGGCGCTGGTCGTCGTGGCGGCGGGCGCGCTGGCCGGCACCGGACAGATCCGCCTCGCGAGCGCGATCGTCGCCGTGAGCGCGCTTCTCCTGATCGAAAAGTCGCGTCTCCACGCCGCGGTCTCGCGCCTCGACGACGCGGGGGTCCGGGCCGGCATCCGGTTCGCCGTCATGGCGATCGTGATCCTCCCGCTCCTCCCCGAGGGGCCGTACGGTCCGTGGGGCGGGATTCGCCCGCGGCAGCTCTGGGTCTGGGTCCTCCTCTTCTCGGGAATCAGCTTCGCGGGCTTCATCCTCCGAAGGGCCGTCGGGACGCGACGCGGCGATCTCGTCGCCGGTCTGGTGGGCGGCCTCGTCTCCTCCACCAGCGTCACGTTCGGCTTCGCGCGCGCGAGCCGGGACCACGCGCCGCGCAGTCGTTCGCTGGCGTACGGACTCCTCGCCGCGTGCGTGGTCATGATGGTGCGGATCGTCGGCGCCACGGCCGTCCTGAATCCGAGCCTCTGCGTCGCGCTCCTCCCCTACCTGGCGCCCCCCTTCCTCGTGACCGCCGCGGCGACGGCTGCGGGCATTCGGGGCGACGCGGCGAAGGAGCGTCCGCTCGACGGACCGTCGAATCCGCTCGAGCTCCGGGCCGCGCTCCAGATGGCGCTCCTCTTCCAGGCCGTCCTCTTCGTAGTGCACGAGGTGGAGGGCGCGTACGGAGGGATCGGGCTCGCCGTCACCGGCGCCGTCCTCGGACTCACCGACATGGACGCCCTCACGATCTCGATGGCCCGCTCGGCCGAAACGGCCGCGGCCGTTCGCGCCGCGGCCTTCGCGGTCGCGGTCGGCATCCTCTCGAACACGATCTTCAAGGCGGCGGTCGCCGGCGTGGTGGGACGCGGGCCGCTCCGCGCGATCGTGCCGGGCGCGCTCGCGCTCTCGGCGGCCGCCTCGGCCGCCGCGCTCTACCTGGTCCGTTGATCCCCGCCGAGCCCGCGCCGCCGCCCGCCGATCTCCTCTTCGTCTTCGCCGGGGCCCCGTGGCGGAAGCGCGCCGCGCTCGACGCCTGGCGCGGCGGCGCCGCGCGCGCTCTGGTCCTGAGCGTCGGGCGGTTCGAATGGCGCCGACTCCCCGAACTCGGCATCGCGGACGACGGCGGCCTCGCGGCCCTGGTGGAGGCGACGCCCCCGGAGCGGCGTCACTTCCTCCTCGTCCTCGAGGAGGGGCGCGCCGCGGCGAGGCTCGTGCCGAAGGGACGGCTCGGCACCTGGAGCGAAGCCCTCGCCCTCGCGTCGCTCGCGCGGGAGCGGGGCGCCGGATCGATCGAGGTCTGCACGAGCGGCTATCACATGCCGCGGGCGCTCCTGTCCGTTCGCCGGGCGATCGGGCGGACCGTTCGCGGAGGCGCGGGGCCGCTCCTCCGTCCGCTCCCGGTCGCCGAGCCGGACGGCTCGACCCTCGCGTCGGATCGTGTGGCCCGCTCGCCCCGGGCGTGGCGCGCGCTCGGCGTGGAACTCGTGAAGCGGATCGGCTACCTCCTGGCCGCCCGCTGACGAAGAAGGGCGTCCCGGATCGCTCCGGGACGCCCTCTCGATTCGCGGCGGCTTCGGGCCGCCGCGTTACGGGTTGGAGTTACCGCACGACGGCGAGTCGCGCCGTGAAGGTCTTGCCGGCCGCCGTCATCCGGGCGAAGTAGACGCCCGATCCGACCGGCCTGCCGCCCTCGCCGCGACCGTCCCAGGCCACGCGATGCCAGCCGGGCGCGAGCGCGCGGCTCACCACCTGCCGGACGAGACCGCCGCGGATGTCGAAGATCCGGACGTCCACCGGCGCCGCCGTGGGAACGGCCAGCTGGAGCGCCGTGCTTCCGCCGGAGATCGGATTCGCGCCGAGGAGCCGCATCCCGAACGAATTCGGAAGCGCGACGTCCTCGTCGCCGATCCCGGTCGGACTCCCGACCACCGTCGTGAACGGTTCGGAGATCCAGGAGCCCATGGCCCCCTGACCGTCCATCGCGACCAGCTCGAGAAGCGCCTGCTCGGTGTCGATCGGATAGACGAACCACTCGTACGACCGCGTGGTGAGCGCGGTCGCCGCCGGCATCCACGTCTCGCCGCCGTCGGCGGAGAACCAGAGGTCGTACCACTGCGCCGGGTACCCCTCGGGATCGTCCCAGGCGAGCGACATCCGCGTGCCGGCCGTGTAGACCCTCGGCTGCGGCGCGTCCGCCTTCCAATCCTCCAGACCCATCGCGCTGAGCATCCGAGGCTTCAGGACCCGGATGTGATCGGTCCCCTGGAACCAGCTCAGATCGGCCACCTCGCCGATCATCTCGACGGGCACCGACGTTCCGGTCGGAAGGAGCGCCGAGAGCGCCAGCCGTCCGAACTTGTAGATCCCCTCCTCCAATCCGTCGGCGTCCTTGTCGTCGTAGGCGATCGGCGCGCCCGATGCGACCGGGACCTGCCGCTCGAGGCGGAGCGTCGCCGGATCGATGCTGCGGGCCGGATAGCCCGCGGGCGGCTCTGCCATCGCCGCCGCCCAGTTGCCGCTCGACGTCCGGTT
>DATIQI010000259.1:0-6880 GCA_035470985.1 Acidobacteriota bacterium | reverse complement strand
GAGGGGGAAGGATTCGAACCTTCTAAGGCTAAGCCGGCAGATTTACAGTGTGCTCCCTTTGACCGCTCGGGAACCCCTCCGGCAAGTCGGGCGGCGCGTGCGTGGTGGACCTGGCGAAGGGACTCGAACCCCCAACCGCCTCATTACAAATGAGATGCTCTACCAATTGAGCTACGCCAGCGCCTCGACGCCACCGGGACCCGCCCGATAGCAGGGCGCCAGTGTACGGGCCGCGGGGACAGGCGTCAACAGCGGGCCCGTGGGGACGGACCCGGCCCGCGCCGGCTGGACGGGCCCGCTCCGGCGCGGCGGGCCCGCGTGGCGGTCAGCCCTTCAGCCGGTCGGTCTTCAGCTTGTTCCGCAGCGTCCGCTCGTTGATGCCGAGGAGTTGCGCGGCTTTCGCCTTCCGGCCGCCGGTCCGCTGGAGGGCGCGCCGGATGGCGATCGTCTCCAGCTCGCGAAGATCGAGCACCTGCTCCGAGCCGTCCATGACGAGCGCGTCGCCGGCGCGGAGGATCATGGCGCGCTCCACCATGTTGGCCAGCTCGCGGATGTTCCCCGGCCACGGCCGCTGCTTGAAGTAGGCGATCGTCTCGGGCGGGAAGTCGGGCGGCGGGACGGCCAGATCGTGCGCCGCGTGATCGATGAACGCGCGCACCAGGAGCGGGAGGTCCTCCAGCCGCTCGCGAAGGGCGGGCGTCCGGATGGTGGCGACGTTCAGCCGCGAATAGAGATCGTGCCGGAACCGGCCCGCGTCCACCTCTTCCTTGAGATCGTGATTGGTCGTCGCGATGACGCGCGCGTCCACGCTCACCGGCCCGGCGCCGCCGGGCGGCGTCAGCTCCTGGCGCTCGATCGCATGGAAGAGCTTCGCCTGGAGGCCCAGCGGGACGCCGGAGATCTCCTCGATCAGGAGCGTTCCCCCATGGGCGCGCTCGAACGCTCCGGTCCTCGGGGAGCCGTTCATCGGGGCCCCGGCCGGCGCGCCGAAGAGGGCCTCCTCGATCGAACCTTCCGAGAGCGCCGCCGCGTGCACGGTGACGAAGGAACCGGCGCGCCGCGGACTCCGCAGGTGGACGGCGCGCGCGAAGAGGCTCTTGCCGGTGCCCGGCTCGCCGTGGAGGAGCACCGTGGTGCGGGTGGGCGCGACGGCGTCGATGGCCGCCATCACTTCGCGGAACGCCATGCTCTCGCCGACGAGGAGGCGCATGCCGAGGAGTTCCTCGATCTCGCGCCGCGCTTCTTCGTTCTCCCGGTGGAGGCGCCCCACTTCGAGCGCGCCCTGCACGGCGATCCGCACCGACTCGTGGCGGAGCGGCTTCGTGATGAAGTCGAGCGCGCCGTTCTCGGCGGCGACGATCGCGTGCTCCAGGGAGCGGTGAGGCCCGAGGAGGATGATGGGGACCCCGTGATCGTGCGCGCGCAGCGACGCGACGAGGCTGTCCCCGTTGCGGCCCGGCAGGTGGTAATCGGCGAGAATTACTTCGACGCGGTTTCGCTCGAGAGCCTCGAGCGCCCGCTCCACGCTTGGTGCGTGGATCGAGACGTGGCCCGCGCTTCGGAGGACGTCGTCGACGACCGCGACAACGCCCGGCTCGGCATCCACACATAGTATCGTGGACACGGCACACCCCTTCCTGCCCCCAGGAATTCTCTCCCGTGTGTCACCGATCCTGAATCACGCCACACAAATGCCACCCGGAAGGCTTGGACAGGAAGCCCTCGGCACCCTTCATTCATACATCCAACCAGCCCGGAGAAGGAAGCCCCTTTCGGACATTTTTGTCATACGGACGCGGAAGAATGGCCTCCCGGCGCGCCGGAACGCGCACTTCCGGAACGTTTATGCGGAACATTTTTCCGGAATGGCCGAGAAGAGCCGCGGATTCAGCGGGTCGGCAGATCCTGCTTGGAGCGGAGGTTGGAGAGAAGAGGCGCCACGGCGATCTCCGCGTCGTGGGCCTGAGCGCTCGTGGGGTCCATCGCGCGAGCGAGCGTGAAGTGGAACCGGCTTCCGTGGCCCAGGACGCTCTCGACCCAGATCCGGCCGCGATGCGCCTCCACGATTCCCTTGCAGATGGCGAGCCCCAGACCGGTGCCGCCCTGCTCGCGCGTCGCCGAGTCCTCGACCTGCGTGAACTTGCCGAAGACCCGCTCGAGATCCTCCGCCGCGATTCCCTTGCCGCGGTCGGCGACGACGACCTCGATCTCGTTGTCGCGCTCCTGCAATTCCACCGTCACCTTGCCGCCGGGGCTCGAGAACTTGATGGCGTTGGAGAGGAGGTTCTCGAGCACCTGCTGGATCCGCCCGGAGTCGGCGAGCGCCATCAAGGGGCGCGCGGGGAGACGCGCCTCGATCTCGATGCCCTGTCCGCCCGGGAGCTGCGGCACCCAGAAGAGGCACTTCTCCACCAGGTCGTTCATCGAGGTCGGCGAGAGGACCACCTTCAGCACGCCGGCCTCGATCTTCGAGATGTCGAGGATGTCCTTCACGAGCCGGATGAGCCGCTGGACCGACTCCTGGCAGAAGAAGATCAGCTGGCGCTGGTCCTCGGTGTACTGGAACGAGGGGGAGTTCGCCAGGAGATCGAGGCTCCCCTTCATCACCGTGAGGGGAGTGCGGACCTCGTGCGACGCGATGGAGAGGAACTCGCTCTTCGAGCGGTCCAACTCGCGGACCTGGTCGAAGAGGCGCGCGTTGGCGACGGCGGCGGAGACCTGCGCGCCGAAGAGCGACGCGAGCGAGACGGCGTCGGAATGGAACTGGTCGCGCTCGCCGACGGCGAGTAGCACGCCGATCGTCTCCTCGTTCACGCGGAGCGGCGTGGCCAGCGTGTAGTCGCCGGGGCGCGAGGAGAGGAAGGCGAGTCCCGCCACTTCCAGCTCCACGCGCGCGAGGAGCCGCGTCTGCGCCTGGAGGACGACGTCCAGCGTCTCGGGCAGGACGTCCCACGAGCCCGATCCCGCGATGCCGGGGCCGACGCGCACCCACTGGTGGATGCGTCCCTCGCCGCGGACGGCGACGCCCGCGACCGCCTCGGAGCCGCCGCAGATCTCGAGGAGCCCGCGCGCCGTGACCTCCAGCGTCTGCGCGAGATCGAGCGTGGCGGACGCCTCGGAGCCGAGCCGGTGCAGCTCGCGCAGGCGCTCCTGCTGGGCCGCGTCGCGGCGCTGCGCCTCCTGGAGGCTCTCGGCCATCTGATTGAACGCGGTCCCCAGCGCGCCCAGCTCGTTCCGCGTCTCGGTGGGAACGCGGGTCGCGAGATCGCCCTTCGCGATCGCCTCGACGCCGCGAAGGAGGCCCTCCACCGGCCGCGTCACCCAGCGGGAGACGGCGCTGCTCGCGAAGACGCTCGCCACGAGCCCGACGAGGAAGATGGCGAGCGACGTGTACCAGAGGAGCCGCGCCTCGGCGACGAGATTGGCCGCGCTCAGCTCCACGACGGCGAGTCCGACCGATTCGCCCGTGCGCGAGCGGATCGGCGCGACGGCCACGACGCGCGCGCGCGTCGCGTCGCCGAAGTCCTTGATGTCGCAGACCGAGGCCTGCATGCCGCGGCGCAGCAGTTCGCGCGGCACCGACTCGGGCGGAGGCGCGCCGATCGGAAGACGGCCGCGCTGGAGATCCCCGTCGTCGCGGTCCGGCGCCGCGCCGCCCATGTCCACCACGACGCCCCAATCGCCGAGGCGCCCCAGGGGCGCGAGGGTGAAGAGATGGTAGATGTTCGGGTTCGCGCGCTTCAGACCGCCCAGGTCCTCCACGATCGCGCGGAAGGCCGGCGCGTTCATGTCGGCGGCGGTGCGGATGCCGCGATGATCGTCGTGGTGGATCAGCGCGGCCGCGGTCTCGGCGGCGGTCGTGGCGGAGACGACGAGCTGGCGTCGAAGGGAGGCTTGACCGTTCTGATAGAGGAGGACCGTGGCGAGGACCAGGAAGGCGGTCCCCACCGCGAGGAAGAGGATCTGGATTTCGCCCTTCAAAGTGGCGGGTCGTTTCAGGAACCGCATGGTGGGGCGATCACCCTCGCGAAGTGGTGCTTCGTTCAGCGTTTACGCCGCGCTCGCGTCCCCCCCTTCGAATCCTCGAGGACGTAGCCGAGCGCCAGGATCTCGTCCCTCAATTGATCGGCGCGCTTCCACTCCTTCTGCACACGAGCCTCATCCCGTTGCCGGACAAGGGCTTGGACGGCTTCCGGAGCCTCTTCTTCGGCCGCTCCGGAGCCGGCCCCGGCGAAGAGCCCGATGATCGTCCCGAGCGCACGGAGCGTGCGGCCCGCCTCGGCCACCGCGGCCCGGTCGTCGGCCGTCGCGTCGGGGGCGTCCGCGACGCGGTTCATCTCCTTCGCCAGCTCGAAGAGGTGCCCCTGCGCGCGGGCTACGTTGAAGTCGTCGTCCATCGCCTCTTCGAACTTGGCGGCGAGTGCGGCGGTCTCGGCGGCGAGCTTCGAGCGCGACGCGTTCCCCGTTCCCGCGTCCGCGCGCTCCGCCTTCGCCAGCGCCTCGGTGAGGCGCGCGTAGGCCGTGCCCGCCTCGCGGAGCCGCTCCTCGTTCCACTCGATCGGGCTCCGGTAGTGCGTGGACTGGAGATAGAAGCGGATGACGTCGGGATCGAACTCGCGCGCCACGTCCTCGATGAGGAAGAAGTGCCGCGTCGACTTCGACATCTTCTCGCCGCCCAGGTTCACCATCCCGTTCTCGACCCAGAAGTCGGCGAACGGCTTCCCCGTCGCGGCCTCCGACTGCGCCTTCTCGTTCTCGTGGTGCGGGAACACGAGATCCTGCCCGCCGCCGTGGAAGTCCACGGTGTCGCCGAGGTATTTCATGGCCATCGCGCTGCACTCGATGTGCCATCCGGGGCGCCCCGGGCCCCAGGGGCTCGGCCACGACGGCTCGCCCGGCTTCGCGCCCTTCCAGAGGGTGAAGTCGAGCGGGTCGCGCTTCGCTTCGCCGATCTCGATGCGCGATCCCGAGCGGAGGTCGTCCACGTTGTGTCCCGAGAGCCCTCCGTACGACGGATACGAGCGGACGTCGAAATAGACGTCGCCGCCCGCCGCGTAGGCGTGGCCCCCGTCGATCAGCCGCTGGATGAGCGACTGGATCTCCGGGATGTGCTCCGTCGCGCGCGGGTAGTGGTTCGCGCGCTTGATCTGGAGACGCGCCGCGTACTCGAGGTACGCCTCTTCGTTCCGGCGCGAGACGCTCGTGTAGTCCACGCCCTCCTCGTTCGCGCGGGCGATGATCTTGTCGTCGATGTCGGTGAAGTTGTAGACGTACGTCACCTCGAGGCCGCGATGCTCCAGCCAGCGGCGGATGACGTCGCCCGAGATGGTGGAGCGCATGTGGCCGACGTGAGGCTTGTCCTGCACGGTCATGCCGCAGACGTAGATGCCGACGCGCTCGCCCGGCTTCTTCTCGAACGGGAGCTTCGCGCGGCGGCGCGTGTCGTAGACGCGAAGGTTCACGCGGTGGTTCCTCCGTTGGACGGCGCCTGGAGCGCGATCCCCTCCTCCCGAAGCCGCCTCATCGCCGCGAGGCGGAGCGAGCGCATCACCTGGTAGCGGTGCTGGGGCTTCGTCCGGGCCTGGACGAGCACCGTGAACTGTCCCGCCCCGACGTCGTCCACGCCCAGGACCTTCGGCCCGTCCTGGAGGAGCGGGGCCATCGCCGGATCGGCGCGGAAGCCGTCGACCATCGACTCGAGAACGCGCAGCACGCGGTCGGGATCTTCGTCGAGGCTCACCGGGATGCGGATCAGAGGCGCCGCCCACGACTTCGTCAGATTGGTGACGACCTTGATCTCTCCGTTCGGAATGAAGTGGAGCGAGCCGTCGCCGTCCCGAAGCTCGGTGTGGCGGAGCGACAGCTGCTCGATCGTTCCCGCCACGCCCGCGGCGCGCACCACGTCGCCCACGGCGTACTGGTCGTCGTGGATGATGAAGAGCCCCGCGATCCAGTCGCGCACCAAGGACTGGGCCCCGAGGCCCGCGGCCACGCCGAATCCTCCGGCCGCGGCCACGGCGGGCGTGATGTCGAGCCCCGCCTCGCGAACCGCCATGAGCGCCGCGACGACGAGGATGAGGGCGCGCGCGGCGCCGCGGAGCACGCCGCCGATCGTCTTCGCCCGCTTCTCGCGCGCCTCCGGCTCTCCTCCGGGGCCGCGGCGGATGGCGTCCTCCATCCGCCCGATGAGGATCCCCGAGAGACGAAGGGCGAGGACCGTCATGAGGACGAGGACGCCGATCGAGATGAGGAGCGCGACGGTGTCCACGGCGGCGACGGGGACGGTGCCCGCGGCGGCGCCGGTCGCGCCGCCGGCGCTACGAGTCGGAAGCAAGGACGATCGCTCCGGCTAGTGGGTGGCGCGTGCGCGGCGCGCGGTGGCGGCGTCCACGATGTCGCGGACCAGGTCTTCGTAGGAGAGGCCGGCGGCGGCGGCCGCCTTCGGGACGAGGCTCGTCTCGGTCATCCCCGGCACCGTGTTCACCTCGAGGCAGAAGGGGGTGCCGTCGGTCGCGAGCCGGAAGTCCACGCGGGCCACGCCCTCGCAGCGGAGCGCGCGGTACGCCTTCAACCCCAGGGCGAGGAGCCGCTCGCTGGTCGCGGGCGGGAGCGAGGCCGGGCACTCGTAGCGGCTCGCGCCCGTCGTGTACTTGTGCTCGTAGTCGTAGAAGCCGCCCTCGGGAATGATCTCGACGACGGGGAGCGCCCGGCCGTTCAGCACGGTGACGGTCATCTCGCGCCCCTCGATGACGCGCTCGACCAGGATGAGGCGCCCGTAGCGGCGCGCCGACTCGGCCGCGGCGGGGATGTCGCTCGGGCCGTCCACGCGCGTGACGCCGACGGTGGATCCCTGGTCGTTCGGCTTCACGATGAGGGGATA
>DATIQI010000258.1:0-4908 GCA_035470985.1 Acidobacteriota bacterium | reverse complement strand
GCCCGACGGGCTCGCGCTCGCGACCGAGCGCGCGTACGGTGACACGACGGTGACCCTATTTCGGGCGGGCGGCTCGGAGGCCGCCCCCGAGCGAGGAGTTCCATGAACCACGCGGTCTTTGCCGGAACCTTCGACCCCGTCACGAACGGGCACCTGGACCTCATGCGCCGCGCGCTCCGGGTGGTGGACCGTCTGACGGTCGCCGTGGCGATGCGTCCCGAGAAGGGCGTTCTCTTCAGCCAGGAGGAGCGCGTCGCGATGATCCAGGAATCGATGGCGGGGGAGACCCGGCTCACGGTCGAGCCCTTCTCGGGGCTCCTGGTCGCGTACGCCCGGCAGCGGGGCGCGGGGATCATCATCCGCGGGCTCCGCTTCGTCTCCGACTTCGAGTACGAGTTCCAGATGGCCCTCATGAACCGGCGCCTCGACGACGGGATCGAAACGCTCTTCCTCATGCCGAGCGAGACGTACACCTACCTGAATTCGACGCTCGTGAAGGAGATCGCCCGCGCGGGCGGCCCGGTCGGGAGCTTCGTGCCGCCGCACGTGGAGGAGCGCCTGAAGCGGGCGATGGCGGAGCGCCGGTGACGCGTCCGGCCGTCGGCGCCCGCGTCGGCGCGCTCCGTCCCTCCGAGACGCTCGCGCTGAGCGCGCGCGCGCGGGAGCTTCGCGCCCGAGGCGAGAAGGTCGTCTCCTTCGCCGCGGGCGAGCCCGACTTCGATACGCCCGTTCCCGTGCAGGAGGCGGCGATCGAGGCGATCCGGGCCGGGCACCATCGCTACACGGAGGTCGCCGGCACCCAGGCGCTTCGCGAGGAGATCGCGCGGGCTCTGGAGCGCGACACGGGCGCCGTCTACTCGACGAAGCAGATCGTGGTGGGGAACGGCGCGAAGCACGCGATCTGGAACGCGCTCTTCACCATCCTGGAGCCGGGCGACGAGGTGCTCTGCCCCGTTCCGTACTGGGTCTCGTTCCCGGAGATGGTGCGGCTGGCCGGCGGAGTACCGGTCGCCGTCGCGCCGGCGCCCGGCGCCTACAAGGTCTCCGCGGACGACGTCGAGCGGGCGACGACGCCGCGCACGCGCCTCCTCATCCTGAACAGCCCGAACAACCCATCAGGCATGGTCTACACGCCCGAGGAAGTCGCGGCGCTCGTCGCGGTCTCCGCGCGGCACGACCTCCTGATCCTCTCGGACGAGATCTACGCGCGGCTCGTCTACGGGAAGGCGCGCCACACGTCGCCGGCCTCGCTGGGGGAGGACGCCCGGTCGCGCACCATCGTGATCGACGGGGTCTCGAAGACGTGGGCGATGACGGGGTGGCGGATCGGGTACGCCGCCGCGCCGCTCGAGATCGCGCAGGGCATGGAGCGGCTGCAGGGCCAGATGACCTCGAATCCTTCGTCCGTGTCGCAGCAGGCGGCTCTCGCGGCCCTGGCGGGCGATCCCGCGCCGGCCGACGAGATGCGCCGCCGCTTCGCCGCGCGTCGCGACCTCATGACGGAGGGCGTCGCCACGATTCCGGGGCTCCGGCTCGTCCCGCCCGACGGCGCGTTCTACGTCTTCCCCGACTGCGGCGAGGCGATCGCGCGCGCGCGGAACGGCGTGCGCGACAGCGCCACCCTCTGCGACTACCTGATCGACGAGGCGAAGGTCGTCTGCGTCCCCGGCGCGGCGTTCGGGATGGAGCATCACGTCCGGCTCTCCTACGCGATCTCCGAGGCCGAGATCGCGGACGGCATCGACCGGATGGGCGCCGCGCTCGCGCGGCTCTGACCGACGGGGAGCCCCATGCCGACCTACGAGTACGAGTGCGAGAAGTGCGGCCATCGATTCGAAGTCTTCCAGTCGATGAGCGATCCCCCGAAGAAGCGCTGTCCGAAGTGCAAAGGGAAGCTCCGCCGGCTCCTCGGAACGGGAGCCGGGATGATCTTCAAGGGGAGCGGTTTCTACGTCACGGACTACCGTTCCGAGTCCTACAAGTCGCAGAAGCACAAGGAATCGGGTGAGACCCCTAAGGTGAAACCTGAATCGAAGCCGGCCCCCGGATCGACCGACGCGCCCGGCTCCGGCGGAAAAAAGAAGCCGAAGAAGCCCTGACGCGCACGCTATCGTTTGACCTCCCTCCGCGCCGTTTGTTACGGTCAGCCCTATCGAAGCGCTCTCGGACGTGACGCGGACCCGTGTCCCTAAATGTAATAATCACAATGAATTGCCGCGTTAAGTTTCGGAGCGACTTTCACGACGTCTCCATCGAGTCGATCGGGCGCGCGGGACGATGATCGCGGATCGCGCTCGAATTCTGGTGGCGGCGGGCCGCGGCGGTCACGGATGCGTCAGCTTCCGGCGCGAGAAGTACGTGCCGAAGGGCGGACCGGACGGCGGCGACGGGGGCGACGGCGGCAGCGTGGTCTTCCACGTGAATCCGCACCTTCGCACGCTCCTCGACTTCCAGTCGCGCACGCGCTTCGAGGCGAAGCGGGGCGCGAACGGATCGGGGAACCAGAGGACCGGTCGTTCCGGCGAGGATCTCGTCGTCGAGGTGCCCGCCGGAACGATGGTGGTGGATCCGACGACGGGCGATCTGATCGCCGACCTGGTCGAGCCGGACGCGGTCTGGGTTGCGGCGAAGGGGGGACGCGGGGGACGCGGCAACGCGCGCTTCGCGACGTCCACGAATCAGGCGCCGCGCCACGCGCAATCGGGGCGCGACGGCGAGAGCCGCGAGCTGAGGCTCGAGCTGAGGCTCATCGCGGACGTCGGTCTGGTGGGATTTCCGAACGTGGGGAAGTCAACGCTCCTCGCGCGGCTCAGCGCCGCGCGGCCGAAGATCGCGGACTACCCCTTCACCACGCTCGAGCCGCACCTGGGGCTCGCGAAGGTCGGCGAGGAGCGGAGCTTCGTGATGGCCGATCTGCCCGGCCTGATCGAGGGCGCGCACCAGGGAAAAGGTCTCGGACTCGACTTCCTCCGGCACGTCTGGAGGACGCGGGTGCTCCTGATCCTGATCGACTGCGCGTCGGAGGACCCGGAGCGGGACCTCGCGACGCTTCGCAACGAGTTGCGCGAGTATCACGAGGACCTGACCCGGAAGCCCTCGGTGGTGGCTCTGAGCCGCGCCGACCTTCTGGAGCGGGCGCCGGACATCGAAGCGCCGCCGCCGTTCGCGCTGGAAGGCGCGCGCTGGGGCGGATCCATCTCGGGCGTCACGGGGCAGGGAACCGCGGCGCTCTTGGAACGGTTGTGGGAGTTGTTGACCTCGGTGGCCGTGCCCCCGCCGGAGGGGCCGGGTGCAAGCACCCCCGCCGTGGAGCGAGGAGCGGACGCATGACCGCGAAGGACGCGGAGCGGCTCTGGGAAGAGCTGCGCCACAGGGATGCGGATGGCAAGCGGGCCTGGATCGAGCGGCTCGCGCGCGACGGATCCCCCGAATCGATCGATCTCCTTCTGGCGTCGCTGGAGCACGAGAGCTGGTACCTGCGCGACGTGGCGACGCGCGCGCTCGGCTCGATGGGCGAGGTGGTGCTCGATCCCCTGATCGAAATGCTCCAGTCGGGCCTCTGGTACACCCGGGCCGCGGCGGCCACCGCGCTCGGCCGCACGGGGCTTCCGGTCGCGGCCGCGCCGCTCGCCCAGATGCTCCGGGACACGAACCGAACGGTGCGCGACGCCGCGCGCGACGCGCTCCTCGTGCTCGCGAAACAGGAGCTGGCGGCGCACGCCGTCGCGACCGCCTTTGCCCATCTCCCCGAGCGGGCGCAACGCTTCGCCCTCGACGGGCTCGCCGAACGGGAACCCTCCGTGGCCGAGGGGATCGCGCTCCTCATGGCCGACCCCGCCCGGCGCGCGGCCGCCGAGACGACCTCCGACGAGCCCTCGCTCCCCCGAGCCGTGAACGATCATGCGGACGATCTGCTGTGGGAGGACGTCGTCGGAAGACGCCGCGAATCGAACGGCTGAGCCGGCTCGGTCGCGGGGGAGGCGGGGATGGGGCACACGCGCGCGGCCGCGCGCGGCGACGCGGAGTATCCGCCGCGGCTCGCCGCGCTCCTGCGGCCGCCCGAGCGCGTCTTTCTCGAGGGACCCTGGGATCATGACGGTCCGTCCGTCGCCATCGTCGGTGCGCGCTCCGCGACCGGCGACGGTCTCGACGTGGCGCGCGAGCTGGCCGCCGCGCTCGCGGGGCGTGGCGTCGCCGTGCTGAGCGGTCTCGCGCGCGGCATCGACGCGGGCGGTCGGACCGGCGCCGTGCTCGGCACGCCGCTCGGCCGCGTCTATCCGAGGGCCCATCGCGCGCTCCAGGAACGCGTGGCCCGTTCGCTCGGCCTCCTCTCCGAGCTACCGGCCGGGGCGGCCGCGACGAAATCCACCTTCGCGACGCGGAACCGCCTCCTCGCCGCCCTCTCCGACGCCGTCATCCTGGTCCAGGGGCGCGCGACGAGCGGCGCGCTGAACACGGTGCGCGCCGCCTTCCACCTGGGGCGGCCGGTCGGAGCCGTTCCCTGGGACCCGCGCGAGGAGTACGGCGAGGCGCCGCTCGCGCTCTTGAGGTCGGGGAGGGCGGAGCTGATCCGGGGCGCGGACGACGCCATGGAGCTCTTGGGGATCTTCGGAGCGACCGGCGCGACCGCCGCGTCCGGCGGCTCGGTCGCGCGCCGCGAGGCGGGCGTCGCGGCGCGCGACCGAGCCCATTCGCGCCCCGCGTTCCCCATTCGCGCCCCGCGCTCCACGGTGGGAATCAGGTGTTCTTGGACTCGCCGCGGCTCCGGCGGAGCCGCACGCGCCGGGTCTTCGCCTTCAACTTCGCTCGGTGGCGCACGCTCTTCTTCCGGTTCCGGTGCCCGAGCTTGGTCGATTTCTTCATGGCGCCGCGCAGCTTACCCACCCCTCCCGGGGTTCACAAGGTAGG
>DATIQI010000257.1:0-13716 GCA_035470985.1 Acidobacteriota bacterium | reverse complement strand
GAGAGCGCCCCGCCGACGAGAACGCCGAGGGGCGCCGCGGGGATCGCGGCGCCGGCGAAGAGCCCCGCGAGGAGCGGCCCCGCGATCATGGCGGCGGCGACGGCGACGCCGCCCAGGAGCGGGGTCGGCGTGGGATGGGGCTTCCGCGCGTCGGGGTGATCGATGTAGCCCGTGGACCGCGCCAGGACCCGGACGATCGGCGTGAAGAGGAGCGCGGCGCCGAAGGAGAACGACGCGACGGCGAGGAGCGGTGGGGCGCCGTTCAAGCGCCCGCGACGGCGAGTCGGGCCGGCGCCGCCAGGAGCGCGTCGGCCGGCCTCGCGGCCTCGCCCCCCTCGAGCGCCTCGAGGGAGATCCGCCACGTGAATCGGCCGTGGGTCCACGCGACGCCGCGCGCGCCTTGCCGCACGGCCGCGTCCGCGTCGGTCAGGAGCGCGACCGTGTGCGCGGCGACTTCGTCGGCGTCCGCGCCGACGCGGAGGACTCCGTCCGGGATCGGTTCGAGCCCCTGGCGGACGATCGGCGTCGTCACGACCGGGGTTCCGGCCGAGAGCGCCTGGAGCACCTTGTTCTGAACCCCCGCGGCGAATCGGTGCGGCGCGACGAAGACCGTCGCGCGACGGAGTTCCGCGTCGAGATCGGGGACGAATCCGAGGACGCGCACGCCGGGTCTGCGAACCCACGGTCCGAGCGCGTCCGATCCCTTCCCCGCGATGTCGAGGGTCGCCTCCGGAACGCTCGCCTGGACGCGCGGCAGGACCTCCTCGACCAGGTAGCGGACCGCGTCGCGGTTGTGGAAGACCTCGTGGTAGCCGAAGAAGAGGAGCCGCGCGGGAGCGCGGCCGTTCGCGTGCCCGGCGTCGTGTCCGTTCTCGCGCTCGATCGCGTGCCCGTTCGGAACGACGCGCGCGGTCGCTCCGGGCGCGAGGGCGCGGAGCGCGCGCACTTCCGCCTCGCTGATCAGCCAGCATTCGTCGAACCGGGGCGCCACCTGCGCTTCGTAGCGGGCGATGCGACGCGCCTCCTCGCGATGGAGCCAGCGCCCGGGACCTCGGCGGTACGGGAGCGAGCGGGCCATCCCCGCGGAGATCACGTCGGTCAGATCGAGGATCCAGCGCGCGTCGCGGCGCCTCTGCTCGGCGAGCGCGTAGGGCGCCATGCGGAAGAGATGCGTGTAGACGACGTCGGGCCGCGAGCGATCGAACGCCGCCGCCACCGCGCGCGCCATTCGTCCCGATCGGTAATAGGCCGCCTGGAGCGGATGCGACGTCGGAAGCGCGCACCCCGCGCGATACCACGAGAGGAGCTTCGGAAGGCGCACGACGTCCATCCCATGCGTGAGGCGCCGAAGCGGCTCCAGCGCGCGCGCGTCGGAGCGGCCGTCGTCGAACGTCACGAGCTCGATCCGATGGCCCGCCTCGGCCGCCGTCCGGAGGATATGGAAGACGCGGAATCGATCCCCGCCCACCGGGGGAGAGGGCGTGCGGGAGGTCAGAAATAGGAGTCGCATGGAGTCGTCAGTCTACCAGAAATGGGCCCCGGAATAACGGTTACGCAGAGGGGTGGAGCAACCGGTGGTAGACGGTTTCGATCCGGCCCACGACCTGGTCCCAGGTCCACTCGGGCGGGAGCCCCGGCGAGGCGGGACGCGGCGGCGCGGCCAGTGTTCGCGCCAGCGCCGCGGCCCACGCGTCGGCGCGCCGCGGCACGAACTCCCCGTTCTCGCGCGGCCGGATCGCCTCCGGCGCCGCTCCGACGGAGTGGGTGAGGACGTAGAGACCGCCCGCGAGCATCTCGGCCAGCGCGATCCCACCCCCCTCGTAGTAGGACGGGAAGGCTCCGACGTCGGCGGCGTGGATCCACTCCGTCACGTCCCCCGCGGGGATCGGCCCCGTGACGATCCGGTCGCCGCGGCGCTCGGCCCGAGCGCCGCCCACCTGGATCCAGAGCGCGTTCCCGGTCGTGGCCGCCGCGGATGGCCAGGCCCGCTCGAGGAGGTCGAGCCCCTTCACGTAGTCGTCGCGGCCGATCGTGAGGAGCAGGCGCGCGCCGGGATCGATGCCGTGGCGCCGCCGCCACCCGTCGCGCCCCTCGCGCGGCGCCGCGAAGGAGGCTCCGTTCGGGATCACCTCGATCGCCTCGCGCGCGGCGCCGTGGAATCGGACCAATTCGTCGCGGAGCGCCCGGGAGACGGCGATGTGGCGCCGGCCGCGCCGGAGCGACGCCCGCTCGTCGGCCAGGGCGCGGTGATTGCCCGGATTGAAGAGCGTCCGGATCCGCCCCATCCGGAGATAGACCCCCATCTTCGCCGCCACCGAGAAGTGGAACGTCCGGAGGTAGCGATCGCCCGCGTCCCAGCGGCGCGACCAGGCGCCGCCGTGGTGGTGGATCACGTCGTGCCGCCCCGGCTCGACGCTCTCGACGAGCGGCGGCGCGGGATCCGCGTCGGGCCGCGACCAGCGGCCGAGGATCGCGACCTCGTGGCCGCGCGCCAGGAGGCCCCGGGCCAGCTCGCGGACGTGCGTCTCCACCCCCCCGGGGAGCGAGACGTCGAGCCCCGCGACGAGGAGAACTCTCATCGCCGGCGCGCCCGCGGCAGGAGCCCCGCCGGCCAGGAGATCGCCCACCAGAGCGAAGCCTCCGCGGCGGAACGCGGCGCCCTCATCGCGCGCCGCAGCATCGCGCGCGCCTCGGCGACCCGTCCCTCCCGCACCAGCGACTCGGCCCAGTGGCGCTCCACGCGATCGCGGCGCGCGTACTCCTCCAGGAACGCCTCGGTCGTCTCGGCCCGAGCGAGGATCGCGACCGAATCGCGTCCGTTCGACCCGCGGGCGCGCCGCTCCTCGGCGAAGGCGCGCGCCGCGGCGCCGAAGAAGAGCTGGCGGTCGCGCGCCCGCGCGAAGACGCCGCCGGGGTGGGCGCGCCATTCGTAGAGCGGCCGGTCGAGATTCGCGAACCGGAACTCGCGCGGCATCCGGAGCCAGAGATCGACGTCCTGCGCCGCTTCGAACGCGGCGCGGTATCCGCCCGACGCCTCGTACGCCTCCCGGCGGATCATGACGCTGCCGTGGACGAAGGGCGTCCCGCGCCGCAGCGCCGCCGCGATCGCGCCCGGCGTGAGCGGCACCGGGTACGGCCCCAGCGCCTCCCCGTTCGCCCCGATCCGCGTCGCCGTCGTCCCGACCACGCCGGCGTCGGCGTTCAGGTGGAAGTACCGCACCTGCCGCTCGAAACGCTCGGGGTGGGAGCGGTCGTCGTCGTCCTGACGCGCGTAGAGGAGCCCGGCGGCTTCCCCCGCGGCGCGGTGGAGCGCCGCCGCGAGCCCGATCCCCTCCGTCCGAATCACGCGCGTCCGCGGGTGGGCCGCGGCGAAGCGCGCCAGGATCTCCGGCGATCCGTCGGACGATCCGTCGTCCACGGCCACGATCTCGACGTTGGGATAGGTCTGCGCCGCGAGGCTCGAGAGCGACTCCTGGAGATAGCGGGACCCGTCGCGCGTCGAGAGGAGCACGCTGACCAGCGGCGACGTCGCGGCGGCGCGAAGCGTCTCGACGCGCGCGTGCGTGCTCATGCCGCCGTCGCTCCCCGCTCGGCGGCGCCGGCGTCCGTCGCGATCTCCACGTGGAACTCGCGCGCCCAGATCTCGAGGGTCGCGAGCGCCCAGAGTCGGTACGGCGCGAGCGGTCCGGCGCTTCCGGAGTGGAACGCGTCGAGGAGGCGGGCCGTCGTGCCCTCGCGATAGAGGGGCCGCGTCGCCTGCGGGCGGCGGAGGAGCTCGTCGAGCCAGGGGCGGAGCGGCCCTCGGAGCCACGCGTCGAGCGGGAGCTGGAAACCGCGCTTCGGCGCGGCGAGCGCCTCGTCGGGAATCCTCCCGCGCGCGAAGCGCCGGAGGAGCGGCTTCGTCGTTCGCCAGTGGAAGCGCCGCGCGGGCGAAAGCGCCGCGACGTGCTCCCAGAGGCGGTGATCGAGAAAGGGCGAGCGGTTCTCGAGCGCGTGCGCCATCGAGGCGAGGTCCACCTTCACGAGGAGATCGTCGGGCAGATAGGCCTCCGCGTCCCACGCGGCGACCGCCGCGGCGAGGCTTCCGTCACGGGCGGCGTGGGATCCCGCCCGCGCGGGCGCGGCCACGGCGTCGAAGCGCGCCGCGGCGTCGAGGTACGCGGGGGCGAGGAGATCGCGGAGCGCGGCGGCGGGCGACACGGTCGAGAGCGCGCGAACGGCCCGGGCGTGATCCCCCGTCCCGAGCGGCTCCCAGAGATCGGCCAGCTCGGCGCGCCGGCCGTAGTACGCCCGCGCGGCCGCCGCGCCGCCGGGAAGGCTCCGCGCGAGATCGAGCCGGCGCGCGAAGGGATAGCGCGCGTAGCCGCCGAAGAGCTCGTCGCCGCCGTCGCCGTTCAGGATCACCTTCACTTCCTTCGCGGCCTCGCGGGCGACCAGCCAGGTCGTGACGATCGCGCTGTCGCCGAGCGGCTCGCCGAAGCTCCGGAGGATCGCCGGGACGTCGTTCGCGGCGTCGGGGTGGACGGAGAGGATCCGGTGCTCGTCGGCGTGGCGCGACGCGCCGAGCGACGCGACGGCCCGCTCGTCCGGGAGGCCCTCGAAGCCGACGGTGAAGGCCCGGATGGGGCGATGGCCGACGTGCCGGAGCCGCTCCAGCACCACGTTCGAATCGATGCCACCGGAGAGGAAGACGCCGATCGGGACGTCGCTCACGGTGCGAAGCCGCGTCGCCTCGTCGAGGCGGGACTCCAGCTCCCGCTCCCACGCCGCGTCGGGGCGCGCGCCGTCGCCCGGCCCGGCCACGGCGCCGGCCCCGGACGAAGGCATGGGTTCGGGCGGCGACCAGTAGCGCTCGGGCGCGCCGACGCCCGAGGCGGGATCGGCGCCGCGCGCGGCGGGACGGAGCGCGAGGAGCGACGCCGGCGGGAGTTTCGCGATGCCCTGGAGGAGGGTCGCCGGCGCCGGCACGTAGAGGAAGCGCAGGTAGCCGGCGAGCGACGCGGCGTCGAGCCGCGCGCGAACGAACGGGAGCGCGAGGAGCGCGGCCGCCTCGGAAGCGAAGGCGACGAAGTCGCCGGCGCGCGTCCAGAGGAGCGGCTTCTTGCCGAGACGGTCGCGGCCGAGGAGGAGCGTTCCGTCGGCGCGGTCGTAGAGCGCGAACGCGAACATGCCGCGCGCGCGCGCGAGGCCGTCGCGGCCCTGCCGCCCCAGGAGCTCCAGGAAGACCTCGGTGTCGGAGCGGGAGCGGAACCGGGCTCCGACCGCTTCGAGGCCGGGCCGAAGGTCGGCGTGATTGTAGATCTCGCCGTTCAGGACGAGGCGGCGGCGGTCGTCGGCCGAGGCCATCGGCTGGCGGCCCCCCTCGGAGAGATCGATGATGGCGAGGCGCGTGTGGGCGAGGACGACGCGGTCGTCGTGATAGACGCCGCTTCCGTCGGGACCGCGGTGCGCGAGGGCCCGCGCGAGGATCGCTCCCCACGCGGGATCGGGGGGGCGCTCCGTGAGCGCGTAGACGCCGGCGATCCCGCACATCAGGCGGCGGAGTGTAGCACGGCGGCTTGACGCCTCGCGGCCCCTCGCGGAGACTCGGCCCCCATGCGCCGCCTCGACGTCCCCTTCTGGTGGACCCGCTTCGCGCGCCTCCTCGCGAGCGCGGGCGGCACCCTCGTCATCGCGCTCACGGGCGTCGTTCGCAACAAGTGGCTGGCCACCCATCTCGACACCGCGGGCATCGGGATTCTGGCGCAGGTCGTCTCGGGGCAGACCTGGATCGGCAGCGCCGCCGGCCTGGCGCTCTCGCTCCCGGTGGCCCGAGCGGTCGGCCAGGCTTCGGGGCGCGGCGCCGACCTCGACGCCGGACGGCGCGCGGCCTGGGCGGCGGCGTTCCTCACGTTCGCCGCGACGTCGGCGGCGGTCGCGGCGGGGCTCCTCTTCGCGCCCGCCATCTCGCGGGCGCTCCTCGGAACGGACGAGCACGCGGGCCTGGTTCGCGTCTCGATGATCGGCGTCGTCGGGCTGGCGTTCATGAATCCGGTGCAGGGGGTCGTCGCCGGGCGATCCGACGTCCGCGCCGGGCTGACCTTCGCAATCGCCGGCGCCGGGGGCGCCACGCTCCTCGCGTTTCTCTTCGTCCCGCGCTTCGGGCTCATGGGCGCGGCGATCGCCACGGCCATCCTGAATCCGCTCGGACTCCTCGGGGTCCTCTGGCTCCACACGCGCCGGCACCGCGAGGCGATCTTCCCGCGGCCGCGCCCGTTCGTCGCGTCGGCGCTCCGCGAAGCGGGCCCCCTCCTTCGCGTCGGGGGCGCCGCGCTCGCGCTCGGCCTCCTCGACCTGGGCGCGATGGTGGCGCTCCGCTCGCACTACCTCCGCGCGCACGGCGTGGACGCGAACGGGCTCCTCCAGGCGGCGCTGGCCCTGTCGCAGCAGGTGGGCGCGGGCTTCTACGCCTACTTCGCGGGCTACGCCTTCGGGAAGATCAACGCGGTCCACGGGGCCGAGGGGACCGCGGGCGTCCGCTCGTACACGCGGCGCCAGTGGACGCCCCTCTTCGTGCTCGCCTTCCTCGGCGTCGCGATCGCCATGGTGGCCGCGGGGCCGCTCCTTCACCTTCTCTACTCGAGCCGGTTCGACGCCGCGCGTCCCCTGATGGCGTTCGCCCTCTGGGGCGAGGCGGGGCGGATCGCGACCCAGATGCTGATCGTCGGAGCCCTGGCGGTGGGAGGGACGGCGCTCTGGTTCGCCATCGGGATCGTGCAGCCGGTCGCGCTGGTCGCGGCCTACGCCTGGTTCCACGCGAACGGATCGGGCGCGGCGAGTCTTCCGCTCGCCTACGCGACCGCGGGATGGATCACGTTCGCCGGAGCGGCCGTGATGATGGCGCGACGGGGCGTGACGCTCGACGGCCGCGGCCTCGCCGTCGCGGCGGGCGGATTCGTGGTCCTCGCGATCCTCGTTCGATTCGTGACGGGCTGAGCCCGCCGGCCGTCGGTTCGCCCCGGTCGCCGGGTCCCCCCGGGCGCCGGGTCAGCCCCGAACGACGCCCCGCCGCTTCAGGTCCGCGAAGAGATCCTCGAACCGGCGCGTCCACGTGTGGTCGCGGCGCGCGCGGTCGTGCCCGGCGCGGCGGATCCGCTCGCGCTCGTCGGGGTGGGCGAGGTAGTAGCGGCACTGCTCGGTCATCTCCTCGAGAGACCGGTAGCAGACGATCTCGCGTCCGATCTCGTAATGCCGGCCGATCTCCTCCAGGAACCCGGTCACGTAGAACGCGCCGGCCATCGGCGCCTCGAATTCCCGCAGGCGGATCTGCCGGAGCGGCCGCGCGGTGCGATGCGTGTCCCCGAGGATCAGGAAGCCGAGGCTGATCGCGCTCTCGCTGAAGAGGCGCACGTAGGCGTCGTCGTCCACGATCGGGTGGAGCGACGCGGCGTGGCGCGCGCGGAGCCGCTCGTACGCCTTCACGTCCGCGGCGGCGGCGAGCGGATTGCGGCCCGAGGCGACGAGGCTCGCGGCGCGCGCGATCCGCGTCCACGCGCCTCCGGCTCCGCCTCCGCCCGCCGCACCGGGCGTCCCCTCCCGCGCCGGAGCCGGCGTCCACCCCTGTCCGAACGCGTGCGCGTCCACACCCGCCTCGCGAAGCGCCAGGATCCCCCCTGTGCGATCGCCGTAGCGCTGCCCCGCGAAGGTCGCCTCGTAGCGCTGCGGCAGGTCGAGAGGCCGGTAGACCTCCGGGTGCGCCGCCATCGGGAAGAAGATCGGTTCCGCGCCGGCGGCGCGGTAGGAGGCGAGCGCGGCCTCCTCGGGGACGAGGCAGCCCGTGTAGGCGCGCGCGCTCCGGCGGACCAGGTGGAACTGATGGACGTTGTTGCAGAAGAAGTTCACGACCGGCGCGATCCGCGTCCGGACGGCTCCGATCGCGTCGTTCGTCAGGTGACTGTCGCTGAAATAGGTGACGATCAGCTCGAGCCGTCCTGCGCGATCCGCCTCCTCCACCGCCGCCCGGAAGCCCGCCTCGAAGCGGGCGCGCGGCTCCGCGGTCGCCGGAGCGCCGGGGTCGAGATCGAAGAGGGGCTGCACGCCCTCGTGGAAGAGGACCACGTCGTGACCGAGCGCGACGAGCGGATCGTGGAGGTTCCGCTTCCAGAGATCGGAGTCGAACGCGGCGTTCGGGCTTCGGGGGATCGCGAGGAAGATCCGCACGCGGCGCGCTACTTGATCCCTTCCGCGATCGTCACCGGGTAGAAGTGGATCCGGTTCGGAAGGTGGCGCACCTCGCGGAAGCCCGCCTCGCGCAGGAGCCGCTCCAGGCGCGCGGGGGAAAACCCGTTCTTGTGGTAGGCGTACGCGTTCTTCTGGCTGCCGTAGACCAGGCGGTAGTACCAGTCCTTCGACGCTTCGTCCGGCTGCGCCAGGAGCTGGCGCGCGGTCTCCTCGAAGTCGGGGACGTCCACGTGGACCACCCCGCCCGGCTTCAGGATCTCGTACCAGTGCCGGAGGATGCGCGGGCCCTCCTTCATGGAGACGTGCTCCAGGCATTGGACGGAGCGGATTTCGTCCACCGACTCCGGCTCGTACGGAAGTTCGTCCATCCGCGCGTACGCGTCCACCACGCACGCCTGCGGGCGCCCGGGACCGTGCTCCAGCGTTTCGCGCGATTCGTCGTTCTTGTAGTAGCGCTCCACCGTGGTGCGGTTCGCGGCCACGAGATCGGGGCGCTCCGACGCCAGGAAGGAATATCCCTCGACCGGAAGATCGAGGTTCACGTAGCCGTCGAGATAGACGGTGCCGCAGCCGACGTGGAGCCGGATCGCCATGGGCCTCCCGGGTGGCGTGACGGGTTCGCGCTAGACCGCGCTCGGATCCCGGAAGACGCGCGCCACGGTGAGCGCCAGGATCCGCAGGTCGAAGAAGAGCGACCAGTGCTGAATATAATAGAGATCATACTCGATGCGCCGCTCGAGCGGCGTGTCGCCGCGAAGCCCGTTCACCTGCGCCCAGCCGGTGATTCCGGCCTTCACGTGGTGGCGGAGCATGTAGCGCGGGATCGAACCGCGGAACTGCTCCACGAACGCCGGCTGCTCGGGCCGAGGGCCGACGAGGCTCATGGCGCCGACGAGGACGTTCCAGAGCTGCGGCAGCTCGTCGAGCGAGAAGCGCCGGAGGATGGTCCCGCCGCGCGTCCGCCGCGGATCGTCCTTCGTCGTCCACTGGGCGCCCCCCTGGTCGGCGCCGACCCGCATGGTGCGGAACTTCAGCATCCGGAAGCGGCGTCCGTTCATCCCGACCCGCTCCTGCGCGAAGAAGACGGGGCCCGGCGAATCGAGCTTCACCCAGACGGCGAGCGCGGCGAGGACCGGCGCGAGGAGCACGAGTCCGACGGCCGAGAAGACGAGATCGAACGACCGTTTCAAGACCTGGTTCCACCCCTGCTCGGGGCTCTCGGTCACGAGGACGACCGGGGTTCCGTCGAAGTCCTCGACCGACGCGTTCAAGGTGAAGGCGCGCGCGAGATCGGGCACGAGGCGAACCGCCACCGTGGAGTCGGCCAGCCGGTCGAGCGCCTCCTGCTCGGCCTCCCACTCGGAGCGCCCGAGCGCGAGATAGACCAGTTCGGCTCCCGATCGCTCGGCGAGCGCCGGGAAGTCCGCGACGCTGCCGACGATGGGGATGTCTCCGCCGTCCTCCGTCGCGCCGGCGACCGGCGCGACGAGTCCCTTCACTTCGAAACCGAAATCGGGGTTCTGGGACATCTTCCGCGCGACGGCTCGCGCGAGGGGCCCCGTGCCGACGACCAGGACGTGGCGGAGATTCCGCCCCTGGCGGCGGAGCGCGCGGAGCGCCACGCGGATGAGGAACCGCTCGCTCCAGAGCGCCGTCGTCCCGACGAAGGCGAAGAGGAGGAGAACCGACCGCGCCAGCTCGCCACGGAAGAAGAAGGAGCCAAGCGCCGCCAGCGCCGTGACGATCGTCATCCCCTGCGCGATCGCGATCAGCTCCTGACCCAGCCGCGCGGTCCGCCGCGAGCGGTAGAGCCGGAGCGAGCGGAGAACCAGGAGCGCGGCGAGCACGACGACCGCTCCGTACCAGAGATACGCCGAGAAGCGCGGGATGCCGAGCGGGGCGTCCAGGGGAAGCGCGTAAAAACGAAGCCAGTACGCTCCGGCCCAGGAGGCATAGAGCAATACGGCGTCGAGGAAGAAGACCCCGGTGAGGAAGAGCTGGCGGTTTTTCGAGAACATGGGTGCGTTCCGCCCGGATCATAGGCGTGCCGGCGGCCCCCGGCAACGCCGGTCGCCGGCGCGCTAGGGATCCCCCGTCCGAGGTACTCCATGAGCGTGCGATGCGTCGGCGCGCCAGGCCCAGAACCCTCCCCACACGTATCCCACCACGGAGGCCGTGTTCACGTCGGCGAGCGAGAAGTTCGTGAGCAGGATCACGAGGATCTGCGCCGTGGTCGCGACGGCGGCGATCGACCAGGCGCGCGCCATCCACGACGGCTCCGAGTCCGCGGCGCGAAGCGCGGTCCGCGTAAAGCTCCAAACGAGCACGGCGAACGCCGCGAGCCCGATGACCCCCAACTTGAGCCAAAGGAGCAGGTAGTAATTGTGGACGTACCACTGGTCCTTCAGCGAGCGGGTCACGAGGTCGCGCGTGACGAACGTGAAGCCGAGGCCCCGCCCGAGGACCGGCGATTCGAGCGCGGCGCCGATGGACCGATCGAACTCCTCGAGTCGGATCACGTTCGAAAGCGTTTCCGTGCTCAGCTCCGTCGAGAACGAAGAACCGAATCGCCCGCCGATCGCGCCGACCAGGTCGCCTGGCCCGAAGTAGAGCGCCGAGAGGGCGAGGGTCACCGCGACCACGCCCATCAGGACCGGTACCGCGAGGAGGCGGCGGCTCCGCTCTCGAGGCGCGAATCGCCCGAGGTTCCTCCAGGCCAGAAGCGATGCCACGGCGATCCCCGCGACGAATCCGAGCCAATAGCCGCGGGTGAACGAAAAGAGGAGATGAGCCAGCATCGGAATCATCGCCGCGAGGCAGAGACCGCGGGTCCTTCCGGAGGGGGCCAGGAGCGCCGCCGTCCAGAGGCCCACCGCGGCGACGCCGGTCACCGTCGTGAAGTAGATTCCGCCGAGCCGCTGCTGGTGGATCTGCAGCATCGTCAAGCCGAACACCGTGTGGATCAGTCCGATGCCCACCAGCCCCAGCGCGGCGTAGGAAAGGCTTCGCCTGCCGAACGCCTGCATCATGCCGATCCCGAGAAGGGGCCAGAGCGCCGCCGCGACCTCGACGCCCATGCTCCGAAGGCTGTGGCCGCGAAGCACGCCGTGGACGACGCCGAACGCGCAGGCCGCGAGCCAGATCGCGAGCGCGGGGAGCATCTCCGCGGGCGGACGCACGATCCCGACCCAGGCGCTCCGCCAGAGGAGCACGAGGAGCGTCCACGCGAGCCACGCGGCGAGCACGGCGAACTGGAAGGTCAGCCGGCCCGTCGTATAGTCCACGAACGTCGCCAGGAGCACCCCGACCACGAACGCCGATCGGACGTCGGCCAAGGACCAGGCGGCCAGCGCGGCCGCGCCGAGGATGAGCATCGGCGCCCACCAGGGGTCGACGACGAGGGCGGCGAGGAGGAGGAGCGGCGCCGCCACCATCGCGAGGACCCACGGCGTCCGGCGTCCGCTCGGGGCGGCTTCGTGGCCCGGCGCCGCGGCGGTGTGGGCTCGGTTCATCGCCGAATCGTACGGGCGGGTTCGGTCCCGGCAAAGCCCGAATCGCCCGGAAATCGCCCGAATCGGCTGTGCTACGCTACCGGCCGATGATGCCCCAATCTTCCGGCGCGGGCGCGGGCGCGGGCGCGGGCGACCCGAGCGACGCGATGCCGCGCGTGATCGCGATCGTGGTGGCGTTCAACTCGGCCGCGGACCTTCCCGCCTGCCTCGCTTCCCTCCAGGAGCAACGCGGCGTATCGGTCGAGATCCATGTCGTGGACAACGCCTCTTCCGACGCGAGCGCCGCGTTGGTCCGCCGGGACTTCCCCCGCGCGCGCCTCACGGTGAACGCGGGCAATCTCGGTTTCGCGGGCGGCAACAATCTGGTCCTGACGCGCGAGCGAGCGCCCTTCTACGCCCTCGTGAATCCGGACACGGTCCTCGCTCCGGACGCCGTGGCGGCCTGCGTCGCGCGCCTCGAGCGCGACCGAGGCGCGGGCATCGCCGCGACGAGACTCGTGAATCCCGACGGGTCGCTTCAGCCTTCGTGCCACGCGTTCCTGGGGCTCCGCAATCTCCTCGGCGAGACGATCGGCGCGCACCGCCTGGTTCCGCGCTTCCGCGCGCTCTCCTCGTTCCACATGCCCTGGTTCGGCCATGACCGCGTGGCGGAGGTGGATTGGGTCCAAGGCGCCTTCCTGGTCGTTCGCGAGGAACTCGTGCGCACCGTCGGAGGCTTCGACCCGGAATTCTTCATGTACGGCGAGGAAATGGATTGGTGCCGTCGCGCGCGCGACGCGGGCTGGACCGTCGTCTTTCTGCCGGAGCCACCCGTGGTCCACATCGGCGGCGCGAGCAGCGAGCCGATGGCGGGCCCGATGTTCGTCGAGAATCTGAAGGGCCGTCTCCGCTTCCTGCGAAAGCACCGCGGTCCGCTCGTCGCGGGGATCGCGAGGGCCTTGATCGCGTTCGCGGTCCTGCTCCGATTCGTCTGGCGCGAAGTCGAATCGCTGGCGGCCGCGGCCGGCGGCCGGCCCCGCGCGCCGTCGCTTCAGAGACGCCGGACCATGTTTCGCGCCGCCCTGGCCTGGGTGCTTCGAGGGTTGCCGCTCTCCCCTCCGGCGCTCGGAACCCCCGAGTCCCGGTCGTGAGCCCGGCCGGAACTCCGTCACCCCCCGATCGCCGCCCCGCCGGCTCGTGCCGCGTCTGCGGCCACACGGCCGGAAATCGCAGGCACGTCGCCCGCGAGATGATGTTCGGATTCCGCGACGCGTTCGCGTACCTCGAGTGCGCCGCGTGCGGCTGCCTGCAGATCGAGGAGATTCCGAGCGATATCGGGAAGTACTACCCGGAACGCTACTACTCGTTCCAGAGCTCGGACGAAGCGCCGCTGAAACAACTCCTGAAGCGCCTTCGAGCCCGGCACGCGATCGGGCGCTGGAACCCGGTCGGCTGGCTTCTCTCGATGATGTTCGGTCCCCCTCCCTACGCGCGCTGGGTTCGGGTGTCCGGCACGGGGATCCACGACCCGGTGCTCGACGTCGGTTGCGGATCCGGCGCGCTCCTCCGCGCCATGCGGCAGGCCGGATTCGACGATCTCACGGGGGTGGATCCGTACCTGTCCGCGGATCACGCGCCGCCGGGCGGGGTCCGGATTCTCCGGCAAACGCTCTCCGAGACGGAGGGGCGCTACCGCCTCGTCCTCTTCAATCACTCCTTCGAGCACCTCGAAGACCCGGAGGGAGCGCTCCGCGAGTCGCATCGCCTCCTCCTCCCCGACGGCGTCCTCCTCCTGCGCGTGCCGGTGGCGGGATGCGCCGCGTGGCGCCGCTACGGCGCCTCCTTCAGCCGAAATCGTGTATGGTTTCTTAAGAATGAAGAATTCTGGTAATAGTTGACGGATCTCTCCTAGAGTATACCGATGTAATAATATAATAGTGCTCTACAAATGTAAGGTGTACATCTCTGTTCATCATAACGTTCGTACTTTTTTACGGTTGTATTC
>DATIQI010000256.1:0-2348 GCA_035470985.1 Acidobacteriota bacterium | reverse complement strand
GGTGTCGTCTCCGGGCTGCCAGTTGGCGGGCGTGGCGACGCGATACTTCGCCGAGAGCTGCAGGGCGTCGAGGACGCGAAGGATCTCATTGAAGTTGCGGCCGACATAGGCCGGGTAGGAGAGGATCAACTCGACCCGCTTCGACGGCGAGATGATGAACACGCTGCGCACCCTCCAGCGAATCGAGGTCGAGCCGCCAGCGGCCGTCGTAGACCAGCCGGTAGGGGACGGCCGCGATCCCCTCCAGCGCGGCGATCGGCGCGAGGAGCGGGTAGGACGGTCGCGGAATGAGGACTTCGTCGCCGGGATCGCCGAGGACGCGGAAGAGGTGCGCGTAGGCCTCGCTCGTGCTCGACGTGAGGAAGATCCGGCCGGGATCGGCGCGGGAGGCCGCGCGGGTCGGGCTCGTAGCGCGCCGCGTCCGCGGCCGCGAGCGCCGCGCGGGCCGCGTCGTCGTACGCGACGAGCCCGCACGACGCCGGATTCGTCACGGTGAGGTCGAGGACGCGCCGCCCCTCGGCGCGTTTTCGCTCCAGCAGGCGCCAGAGCGCGTTCGGTTCCTGCTCCGCCGGGACGCGGCGGCTCAGTCGCGCGATTTCTCGCTCGAGGCGGTGGCGCGCTTCCAGACGAGGTTCACCGCGGCGAGGATGACGGCGCCGATCAGGGCGGGCCCCCATCCGTTGATCGCGAAGCCCGGAACGATGAAGGCGACGAGGATGAGGAGCGCCGCGTTCACCACGAACCAGAAGAGGCCGAGCGAGACGAGGATCAGGGGGAGCGAGAGAAACGTGAGGATCGGGCCAAGCGTGGCGTTCACCAGTCCGAGCACGAGCGCGGCGAGGATCGCGGTCCCCAGGTCGGGGACGTAGAAGCCCGGCAGATAGCGGGCGAGGAGCAGGAACGTCCCGACGATGATCGCGAAGTGAAGCAGGATCTTGACCATGGCTCCCTCCTGGGCGGAACCGAGCTCGGCGCGTTCGGACCGGCGCCGACCGAGCCGATGCTAGCACGCTCGGCCGGCCGGGCCCCGCCCATCTCGCCAAAGCCTTCGGGGTTACGGGCTTTTGGGTTGTCCCCCCGGGAAATCACGCCCTATACTTTGCGGCTTACTTTCAGGAGGGCTCCGTGGGGGACCCAGGCGGTCTCGCGGAGCGGCTCGAACGGATTCGGGAACGGATCGCGGCCGCGGAAGCACGGGCCGGCCGCGCGCCCGGATCGGTTCGGCTGCTCGCGGTCTCGAAAGGATTTCCGGCGTCCGCCGTGCGCGACGCGATGTCGCTGGGACTCCGGGAGTTCGGCGAGAACCGGGTTCAGGAGGCCGATTCGAAGATTCCGGACGTCGGCGCCGGACCCCGCTGGCACCTGATCGGGCACCTGCAGCGGAACAAGGCGAAGCGCGCGGTCGCGCTCTTCGACGAGATCCACTCGCTCGACGGCGATGCGATCGTGGACGAAGTGGGCGCGCGCGCGGCGGCGGCCGGGAAGGTCCTCGTCGCGTACGTCGAAGTGAACACGTCGGGCGATCCGGGAAAGTACGGCGTCGCGCCCGAGGGAGCGCTGGCCCTGCTGGAGCGGGCGCGCCGCCACGCGGCGCTGCGGCTCGCGGGCTTGATGACGATCGGTCCGCTGCACGGCGGCGCCGAAGGCGCGCGCGCGTCGTTTCGCGCGCTGGCCCGCCTGAGGGACGAAGCGGCGGGCGCGGGACTCCTTCCGCGCGACGCCGGCCTCTCGATGGGCATGACCGACGATTTCGAGATCGCGATCGAGGAGGGCGCCACGGTCGTCCGACTCGGATCGGCGCTCTTCGGGCTTCGAGCCGCCGGACCGGCCGCCGCGCCGGACGCGCCGGCGGCCTAGAGTCGGATCGTGCGATTCCAGGTGCACGTCGCGCCGAAGAGCCGGAAGAACGCGGTCGAAGTGGAGCGCGGCGGCGGCGCCGGGATGCGGCGGATCCGGGTTCGCGTGACCGCGGCCCCCGAGGGCGGCCAGGCGAACGACGCGGTGATCGAGATCCTGGCCGAAGCGCTCGACCTGGCGAAGCGATCGCTCCGCGTGGCCGGCGGCGCGGCGTCCCGCGTGAAGTGGATCGAGGCGGACGGCCTCGAGGAGGCGGAACTGTGGGCACGGTTGGAACGACTGGAGGCGGAATGAACCAGGGCACGGCGGCGGCCGAAGTCGCCGGCGGCGCCGCGGCCGGCACGGCCGCCCGCGGCGCCTACCTGCACGCCATCGAGGCCGCACGCGACGCGCTTCGCGCCCGCCTTCCATTCGCCCCCGAAGTCGGCCTCATCCTCGGCACGGGCCTCGGCCAGGTCGCCTCGGCCATGAACGACGCCACGTCGATCCCC
>DATIQI010000255.1:0-8337 GCA_035470985.1 Acidobacteriota bacterium | reverse complement strand
GGGGGGGGACCGGCGACGAGGGTCGGTCACTCACTTCGGTCGATAGGGGTTTGTCAGGATCGATTCGATGGCCGAAAGCTGATCATCGGGGTTGTGCATCGCGCTGTCCTGCCCAGCGCCGCCGTCGATCAGGTCGATGTCACCGGCATGGTCGTCGATAAACAGGTCATTCCCATCGCCGCCGCGGCCGCCGACCTTCAGCTTCAGGCAGCGCGCTCCGGCCGCGACGGCCGCGGCGGCGCCGGCCCCCGCCTCGCCGGGAGGGACGCGCGCGATCGTCGCGTTCGCGTGGACGTGATCGGCCGCGGCGTCGCCGCCCAGGAACCGGGCGAGGGGAACGCCGGCCCGTTGCGCGGCGAGGTCGTGGAGCGCGAGATCGATCGCGGCGCGCGCGCCGGGCGACGCGACGACGGGCGCGAGGCGGGGGAGGTCGGCGGCCGCTTCGAGGAAGCGCTCCGGCGGAAGCCCGATCGCGAACTTCGCGGCGAGCCGGAGCGCCGAGAGGCTCGACGCGGGCGTCTCCATGGCGAATCCGGGGAAGGGCGCGCTCTCGCCGACTCCGATCCGCCCCTCGTCGTCCTCCAGCGCGAGGAGGATCCCCTCGCGTTCCGCCCTCGGACCCTCGGCGGAGGGCCAGGGAACGCGGAAGGCGAAGCGGTAGCCCCCGAGGCGGACGCGCGCGACCGAGCCGGCCGTCATGTCAGCGACCCGGTCCGGAGACGGCGATTCCCGCGGCGAAGAGGAGTCCGAAGAGCCCGTGGAGCCGCGCGGTCTCGACGAGCGCGCCGTTCAGCGCGGGGCCGTCCTCGCTCGTCGCCACCGTGCGGAGCGTTCGCCAGGCCATGGTGAGCGTGGCGAAGGGGAGGAGCGCCGCGAAGGAGAGCGTGCCCCGCCACCAGAGGAGGAGCGGCAGCATGAACGCCACGGCCAGGAGGAGCGCGTACTCGAGCCGCGTTCCGCCGCGTCCCAGGCGGACGGCGAGCGTCCGCTTCCCGGCCGCGCGGTCGCTGTCGAGGTCTCGGACATTGTTCACGACGAGGATGGCGGTGCAGAGGGCCCCGACGGGAATCGCGACCAGCCAGGCCGCCGCGCTCACGGTTCGCGCCTGGACGAAGTAGGTCCCGGCCACGGCGACGATCCCGAAGAAGAGAAAGACGGCGGCGTCGCCGAGCCCGTGGTAGGCGAGCGCCCAGCGGCCCTTCGTGTAGCCGATGCCCGCCGCGATCGAGGCGAGGCCGATCGCCACGACGGGCCATCCGGCCGCCCAGACGAGGTAGAACCCGCAGGCCAGCGCCGCCGCGAACGACGCGATCATGGCGCGGCGCACCTCCTCCGCCCCGAGCCAGCCGAGCGGGAGGACGCGGGGCGGGCCGAGACGCTCGCCGCTATCGGCGCCCTTCCGGAAGTCGTAGAGGTCGTTCGCGAAGTTCGTTCCGATCTGGATCGCCAGCGCGCCGAGGAGCGCGGCGAGCGCGGGTCCCGCGCGGAGCCGGTAGTCCCGGTACGCCAGTGCCGTTCCGACCACGACCGGCACGACCGCCGCGACCAGCGTCGGGGCGCGGAGCGCCGCGAGCCAGACGCCGAGCGGTGTCGAGGGACGGGGAGGACTCATCGCCTCAGGGGAGGCGGCGGAACTTGGAGAAGTCGGGCGGGCGGCGCTGCACGTAGGCGTCGCGCCCCTCCTGCGCCTCGGCCGACATGTAATAGAGGAGCGTGGCGTTCCCCGCCAGTTCTTGGAGTCCCGTCTGTCCGTCGCAGTCGGCGTTCAGGGCGGCCTTCAGGCAGCGGAGCGCCAGCGGGCTCATGGCGAGCATCTCGCGGCACCACGCGACCGTCTCCTCCTCCAGCCGCTCCAGCGGAACGACCGCGTTCACGAGCCCCATGTCGAGCGCCTGGTTCGCGTCGTACTGGCGGCAGAGGAACCAGATCTCGCGCGCCTTCTTCTGGCCGACGATGCGCGCGAGGTAGGCCGAGCCGAATCCTCCGTCGAACGATCCCACCTTGGGTCCCGTCTGTCCGAATCGCGCGTTGTCGGCGGCGATCGTCAGGTCGCAGACGACGTGGAGCACGTGCCCGCCGCCGACGGCGAAGCCCGCGACCATCGCGACGACCGGCTTCGGGAGCGTGCGGATCTGGCGCTGCAGGTCGAGGACGTTCAGCCGCGGGACCTGGTCCTCGCCCACGTAGCCGGCGTCGCCGCGCACGCGCTGGTCGCCGCCGCTGCAGAAGGCCTCGCCGCCCGCGCCCGTCAGGATGATCACGCCGACGTCTCCGTCCTCGCGCGCGTCGTCGAAGGCCTGGATCAGCTCCTTCACCGTGCGGGGGCGGAACGCGTTTCGGACGTCGGGGCGGTTGATGGAGATCTTCGCGATCCCCTCCGCCTTCTCGTACAGGATGTCCTCGAACTCTCTCGCCGGTTTCCAGGCGAGCGCGGGGCGTATCGGCATGACGGTCTCCTTCACGGGTTCGATGGAGCGGAGGACGCCGCGCCGCCGCCGCCCGCTCCGCCCTGGCGGCGGAGGTGCGTCAGGAGCGTGCGCCGGTACCACTCCGGCTGTTCCAGATGAACGTTGTGCCCGGCGCCGGGAATCGCGACGTGGAGCGCCGCGGGCAGCGACGCCGCCATGGCCGCGGCGAGCGTCGTGTACTTCGCGTCGAGGGCGCCGGTGACGAGCAGCGTCGGGCGATCGAACGAGGCGAGCCGCCCTCCCACGAAGGGCTGCGCGCCCTGGCCCGCCGCGCGAAGCGAGTCGGCGAGGCCGGCGGGGTCGTTCCGGCGCCGGCGCGCGTCCAGATCGGCGCGCGTGGTGGCGGGGAGCGCGCGCTGGCTCTCGAAGATCGGGAGCGCGCCCCACGTCTCCGCGAACCAAGGGATCCCGCGCGATTCGACGGCCGCGGCGAGCGCCTCGTCGGCGCGCCGGCGCTCGTCCCGCGCGCCGGGGTCGGCGAGGCCGGGGGAGACGCCCTCCAGCGTCAGGGTCGTCACGCGTTCGGGCCGGTCGAGCGCGGCCGCGAGCGCGATCCGGCCGCCCATGGAGTAGCCGACCCAGTGCGCGGCGTCGGCCTCGAGCGCGTCGAGGATCGAGGCGAGGTCGCGTCCCGTCTCGGAGGGCGCGTAGCGCTCGAGGGGATGCGTTCGCGGGGCGGGCGTCCCGCCGTGGCCGGGAAGGTCGACCGCGGCCGCGCGGTAGCCCGCCGCCGCGAGCGCCCCGGCGTGCGCCGCCCAGTCGTCTCCCGATCCCGCGAATCCGTGGAGGAGGAGAACGAGCGGCGCCCGCTCCTCGCCCGCGACGCGCACGCGGTACGCGAGGCCGCGCGCGTCGATCGTACGCGGCGCGAGGCGCGCGGCCGCCGCCGTGGGCGTCACGCGAGTTCCTCCACCGCGCGGATCGCCGCGTCGGCCAGGACCCGGTGCGCCGCGCGATTCGCGCCGCGCTCGGTCCGCACTTCGAGGATCGTCGTGACGCCGCCTCGCAGGGACGCCGCCGCGCGTTCGCGCAGCTCCTCCGCGGTCGTGACCCGCGCGTAGGGGACGCCGTAGAGGGCGGCGGCGCGCGCGATGTCGAGCCCGTGCGGCGTGGCGAAGAGCCGCTCGAACGACGCGCCGTGATCCGCGACGGGAAGAAAGGAGAAGATCCCCCCTCCGTCGTTGTTCACCACGACGAGCGTCAGGCGCGCGCGGCCCTCGCGGAGCGCGGCGAGCGACGTGAGGTCGTGGTGGAAGGAGAGGTCGCCGACCACGGCGGCGAGGGGCGCGCCGCCCGCGGCGCTCGCGCCGAGCGCGCTCGAGACGACGCCGTCGATCCCGTTCACGCCTCGGTTTCCGAAGACCCGGATCCGCTTCGGGCCGCCCGGCGCCGTCGTGTCGAGATCGCGGACGACCATCGAATTCCCGGCGTAGAGGGCGCCTCCCTCGGGGATCGCCGAAAGGAGCGCGGGGAAGACCGACTCCTCGCCCAGCCCGGGCGAGCCCGCCGCGTGGCGTTCGAGAACGTCGCGCGCCGCGCGCTCGGCCGCGTCGAAGGAGGCGCGCCACGCGCCGAGCGGCTCGCTCCCGGTTCGGAGGGCGTCCGCCAGCGCGGCGGCGAAGAGGGCCGGATCGGCGGTGACGACCTCGTGGAGGCGCCGCGACGGATCGCGCCACGCGCCCGCCTCGTCCACCGCGATCCGAAGCGCGCTCTCGTGCCGCGCCGCGTAGAGCTGGTAGGCCTTCGACGTCGGCGTCGCGCCGAACTGGAGGATCAGTTCCGGCGCCTCGCGCGCGGCGAAGGAGGCGGAGCGGAGGAAGAGATCGTACGCGCCGCAGATCGCCGAACGATCGTGCGGCCCGTAGCGGAGCGACGACAGGGGATCGGCGAGGACCGGATAACCGGTCGCCTCGGCGAGTCGCGCGATGGCGCCGGCGAACTCGGGTCTCGCGTCCTCCGGCCCGCAGACGAGGAGCCCCCGCCGCCGTCCTCGGAGCGCCTGGGCCACGCGGGTCACATGCGCCGTCGCGGGCGCGGCGCGCTCCGCCGGGAAGTCGGCGACGACCGTCGCGGCCGTCGCCGCGGCGGCATCCACGCGCCGAGGCAGGATCGCGTCGAGCGTTTCCGGATCGGGGATCAGGGGCTCCCGGAACGCGAGATTCAGATGGACCGGACCCGCCGGCGGTCCGGCCGCCACGCGCGCGGCCCGCGCGCCGATGGAGGCCGCGTAGCGGCGCGCCTCCTCGCCCGGCGCGGGCGCGCCGACCTCGCAGAACCAGCGAACGCCGCTCCCGAAGAGCTCGATTTGATCGATCGTCTGGGGTGCCCCGGTCCCGCGCAGCTCGGGAGGGCGATCGGCGGTGAGGAGCACGAGCGGGACGCGGCCGTGGAGCGCCTCGAGCGCCGCCGGGTGGAGATTCGCCGCGGCGGTGCCCGAGGTGGTCACGATCGCGACGGGCCGCCGCGACGCCTTCGCGAGCCCCAGCGCGAAGTAGGCGCCGGCGCGCTCGTCGAGGGCGACGTGGAGGCGGAGGCCCGAGCGTTCGAGCGCGAGCGCAAGGGGCGCGCTCCTCGATCCCGGCGCGACGACGGCGTCGCGGATGCCGCCGGCGGAGAGCGCGCCGACCAGCGCGGCCGACCAGCGGACGTTCAGGACGGCCGTGTCGGCGCCCGTGGCGGCCGGCGGCACGGGGTCGCCCGCGGCGCCGCGCGCCGGCGTCTCAGGCGTCCTCGAAGGCATCCCGAATGACCGAGAGTTTCCCCTCGGTCTCCTTCCATTCCAGCGCGGGATCCGAGCCGGCGACGATGCCGGCGCCGGCGCCGAGAAGCGCGCGGCGGCCCGAGACGAACGCGCCGCGGAGCGCCACCGCGAACTCGCCGTCGCCCCCGGCCGTCATCCATCCGACGGCGCCCGCGTACCATCCGCGGTCGCCCGGCTCCCGCTCGGCGATCCAGGCGAGCGCGGCGTCGCGCGGGCTTCCGGCGACGGCGGGCGTCGGGTGGAGCCGTTCGGCCAGGCTGAGCACGTGCGTGCCGAGCGGCGCGCGGCCCGAGATCCGCGTGCGCAGGTGGAGCAGCTTCCGCAGGCGCTGCACCTCGGGAAGCTCGTCCACGGTCAGCTCGGTGGTGAAGGGCGCCAGCGCGCCCTGAATGTGGCGGACGACGATCGCGTGCTCCCACTGGTCCTTCGCGCTCGCGCGGAGCCGCGCGACGGCCTCGGCTTCGGCGCGCGGCTCGGCGGGTCGCGGCGCGGTGCCCGCGACGGCGTCGGAGAGGACGCGGACGCCGCGCACGGTCACGAGCCGCTCGGGGCTCGCGCCGAGGAGGAGCGCGTCCTGCCCGAAGTCGAAGAGATAGGGGTAGCAGCCCGGCTGGCGCTCACGGAGCCGCGCGAGGAGATCGAGCGGATCGAAGCCGAGCGGGATCCGCTCGGCGACGTGGCGCGCGAGGACCACCTTCTCGATCGCCCCTTCGGCGATGCCGGCGATGGCGTCGCGCACCGCGCCTTCCCACGCTTCGCGGTCGGCCAGCGACTCCTCCAGCGCGCCGCACGGCATCTCGGGCACCTCGGCGCGGGGCGGGGGAGCGTCGTCAGGCGCGCCGTCGTCCGGCTCGTGCTCGCGCCGCCAGACGATCCGGACCGGGCCGACGTCGCGGCGCACGTGGAGGAGGACGCGCGGGACGACGAAGGTGGCGCCGTCGAAGCCGGAGCCCCAGCCGCCGTCGGCGCGGAACGCGAAGCCGCCCGCCGCGACCAGGTACGTCTCGGGGCGGGGCCCCCTCGGCGCGCCCGTCAGGGTCGCGGCGGCCGCCATGTCGCGGATCCAGGCGCGCGCCTTCTCGAAGCGGTCGCCGCCGTGTCCGTGGAACCAGGCCGCGGCGCCCCAGCCGATCACGATCCCGCCCTCCGGATCCTCCCAATAGAAGTGCGGGGAACCGGGGCGCTCCGCCCGGGCTTCGCGCAGGGCCTCCAGACCGACGTGCGGGACGGCCTCGATCCGGCCGCGAAGCGCGGGGACCGCGGGCCGATTCGGGTCCGTCCGCCCCGTTTCCGTCTCCGGCGCGGGCGCGACGCCCGTCCGGCTTCGAAGATCGAGGCGCAACGTGGAGGGGGATAGGCTCGGGGTGGTCACGGCGCCGGGGAGTATAGCAATTCTGCAGTTGGCGATGTCCCGCCCGTGGGCTAGATTGCCGCCGTGACTTCACCCGAGGCGCTCGCCGCCCCCCTCCTCCTCGGCTTGGCGCTCGGCCTGCGCCACGCCCTCGACCCCGATCACCTGGCGGCGATGGGGACCATCGTGGCCCGGGAGTCCGCTCCCGCGAGGGCGGGCTGGCTCGGGGCGGTCTGGGGACTCGGCCACTCGGCGTCGCTCCTCGCCGCGTCGCTCCTGATCGTCTTCCTCCGCATCCCCGTGCCCGCGCGCGTCGCGACCTTCCTGGAACTCGGCGTCGCGGCCATGCTCATCGTGCTGGGGATCCACTCGATCCTGACCGCCTCCGATCCCGTCCGGGCGGCGACCCGGTCCGCGTCGGCCCGCCGGCCCTTCGTCATCGGACTGATCCACGGACTCGCCGGGAGCGGGGGGCTCGCGCTCCTCGTCCTCCCCGTGATACGCGATCCGTTCGCCGCGCTCGCGTACGTCGGGCTCTTCGGGCTCGGCTCGATCGGAGGGATGGCGATCTGGAGCGCGCTGCTCGCGTGGCCGCTCGGAACCGCGACCCGGCGGAGCGCCCGGGCCGCGCGTTGGATCCCGGCGCTCTCGGGCCTCGCCAGCGTATCCATCGGGCTCCTCGTCGTCGCGCAATCGTCTTGACGACGCCGGGAGCATGTGACATAGTTCACAAAGTTTTTTCCGACCGTCGGTCTTTTCGCGGACTAGTGGTACCAAGGAGGTATCGAGGCAAGCGGTGAGTCCCCGTCCCGGCAATCTCCTCCTCCCTCTTCTCGCGGTCGCCGTCCTCGGCGTGGGCGTTTGGGCGTTTTTCGACTCGTTCAGCAACATCGGCTACGCGCCGACGCAGCCGATCCCGTTCAGCCACAAGATCCACGCGGGAACGAACCGGATTCCCTGCCTCTACTGCCATAGCTCCGCGGAGCGCTCGCGCCACGCGACCGTCCCGGCCTCCAACGTCTGCATGAACTGCCACACGGTCGTCGCCACCGACAAGCCGAACGTCCAGGCGCTGACGAAGATGGTGAACGCACAGCAGTCGGTCCCCTGGGTCCAGGTGCACCGCCTCCCCGACCACGTCTACTTCCCGCACAAATGGCACGTCGCGAAGGGCGTCGCCTGCGAGAAGTGCCACGGAATGGTCCAGGAGATGGACGTCCTGAAGCAGGTGGCCCCCCTGAAGATGGGCTGGTGCATCACCTGTCACCGGCAGGAAGGCGCCACCCAGGAGTGCAGCGCATGCCACATGTAGACGGCAGGAAGTACTGGACCAGCCTCGCGGACCTCCAGGGGGATCCCGGCGTTCGGGCGATCCAGGAGCGGGAGTTCCGCACGCCGTCCGAGGTCGCGACCGATCTGCCGTCCCGGCGCGACTTCCTGAAGCTGCTGAGCGCCGGCGCCGCGTTCGCCGCCGCCGGCTGCGCGCGCAAGCCGGTCGAGAAGGTCCTCCCGTACCTGAAGGCGCCCGAGGAGCTGACCCCCGGAAACGCACTCTACTACGCGACGACCTGCGGCGGCTGCGCGGCCGCCTGCGGCGCCCTCGTGAAGACCCGCGAGGGACGTCCCATCAAGATGGAACGGAGACATTGTTAATATCTTCAGAAACGTATCCGGCGGAATAGATGGCGATATTAAAGATGCAATCTTTGACAGATATGGCGGTATCTATATTGTTGGATCTTTTTCTAATATCGATG
>DATIQI010000254.1:0-7381 GCA_035470985.1 Acidobacteriota bacterium | reverse complement strand
TGTGCCGGTCGCTGGAAAAGGCGAGGTAGATGATCGGCTGGGCGTCGGCCTCGACCTTGGAGATGATCGGCTCGTCGACCTCGTCCGGCAGCACGCCGCGTGCGCGGCCGACGCGGTCGCGCACGTCCGAGGCGGCGACGTCCGGATCGCGGTCGAGCTTGAAGGTGACGGTGATCTGGCTCTGCTCGGCACGGCTGATCGAGGTGATGTAGTCGATGCCCTCGATGCCGGAGAGCTGGTCCTCCCGGCGCGCTTCGCGGCGCGAGCGGGGGTCATCACTTCAGGACCTCCACCGCGCGCCACTCGGGTTCGAGGGTCGAGAGGTAATGCGCCAGGACGGCGGCGCAGCGATCGACGTCGATCGGCTCCACCACCTCGACGCCGGTGTGCATGTAGCGGCACGGGATTCCGATCACCCCCGTCGCGACGCCGCGCCCCGCGATCTGGATGTCCATCGCGTCGGTCCCGGACGAGGCGGGCGTCGCCTCCACGGAGTAGGGAAGGCCGAGCGCCTTCGCGGAGCGGCGAAGTCCGTCGTAGACCGCCGCGTGGATGTTCGCGCCGATGCAGAGGGACGGGCCGCCGCCGAGGAGCACGGTGTCGCCCTCGCGCGCGCCCGGCATGTCGCCGTGCGTCACGTCGATCGCGATTCCGATCTCGGGCTGGAGCCGCTCGGCCGACATGCGGGCGCCGAAGCAGATCTGACCGTCCTCTTCCTCCAGCGTGCCGACCGCCACGACGTCCCAGGCCGGCCTGCGGTCGCGGAGCGCCTGAAGCGTGCGGACGAGGACCGCCACGCCCGAGCGGTTGTCCATTCCGGGAGCGGAGAGCCGGCCGTTCAGGAGCCCGACCGGAGGCTGGCGGAGCATGACCATGGTTCCGACGGGGACCTTGCGGCGCACTTCGGCCTCGGGGCGGCCGGTGTCCACGTAGAGTTCCTCGAGCGGCGTCACCTTCTCCGCCTCGCCCTTCTTCTGCAGGTGGGGCGGCTTCGTTCCGAAGAGACCCACCATCGGCGGCTTCGAGTGGACCACGACCTCCTTGCCCGGGAGCGTGCGGGGGTCGAAGCCCCCGACCTCGACGACGCGGAGGAATCCGCCCGCCTCGACCTTTCGGACGACGAATCCGATCCGATCCATGTGGGCCGCGAGAAGCGCGCGCGGGCGGGGCTCGGGGGCCGTGCCGTGAATCCAGCCGAAGACGTTCCCCATCCGGTCGCGTTCCACGCGATCGGCGAAGACGCGGAAGGAGGCCTCGATCTCGGGGGCGGTGACGTGCTCGTACCCGGCGACGCCCGGAAGCGCGGTGAGGTGGCGGAGCCACTCGTCGGTGCTCCATTCGGCGCGCGCGGCACGACCGGCGGACCGGTTCCGGGAAGGGGACATAGAGCCCCAATTTAGCCCACGCCTCCCGTCGCATGCCACGGTAAACTCCGCCCACTCATGCCGCTCCAGAACCGCCTCCGGATCGCCGTCGCGCTCCCTCACCTGGGCGTCTACGGCGGAATTCGCCGCTTCTTCGAGCTCGGCCGGGTCTGGACGGGTCTCGGGCACCGCGTGGCGCTCCTCACGCCGCCCGCCGGACGGAGCGGGGAACCGACGGACGCGTGGCTCCCGTTCGGCGGCGAGATCGGCGACCTCGCGCGGCTCGCGACGGAGCCGTGGGACGCGGTCCTCTCGCCCGACCCTCAGCTCTTCCTCGGCCTCGAAGCGCCCGGCGCGCTGAAGATCTTCTACGCGGTCCTCGAGAAAGCGCCCCGCGCCGAGGAAGCGTGGAGGCGGGCCGACATCGTGCTGGCCAATTCGGCGAACATGAAGCGCCACCTCGCGCGGCATGGGATCGAGGCGGCGGACGGAGTCGGCGGCGTGAACCTCGGCTTCTTCGCTCCTCCGTCGCCCGACCCGAGACCCGAGCGCGCGGCGCGCGGCGGGCCCGTGAAGGCGCTCGTCTACGGGCGCCTCTCCAGGCGGCGGAAGGGAACGTGGGCCGCGGCCCGCGCCGTGGACCTCGCGGCGCGCGACGCGGGCGTGGCCGTGGAACTGACCCTCTTCGACGCGCCCCCTCCCGGGACGAGCGAGGCGGCCGAGGCGCTTCCGCTCCGGGTGCCGCACCGGTGGGTGCTTCGTCCCACGCAGGAGGAGCTGGCGGGCCTCTATCGGGACGCGGATCTCTTCGTGAGCGCCGAGCGCCGCGCCGGCTGGTGCAACACGGCGGCGGAGGCGATGGCGTGCGGCGCGGCGGTCGTCTGCACGCCGAGCGGGACGGAGGACTTCGCCCGCGACGGAGAAACCGCGCTGGTCGCGCGATTTCCCTGGGCCTGGCTCCTGGCCCGGGAGGTCGCGCGGCTCCTCCGCGACCCCTCGGAGCGCTTCCGGATCGCCGCGCGCGGACACGAGGCGATCGGGGCCTTCGGGTGGGAGCGGACCGCGAACGGAATCCTCTCGCTCATCCAGGACCGGGTCGCGGGCGCCGCGACACGCTGAAGGAGACACGATGACGGCGAAGCAGGTGGCGGTGATCCTCGCGGCCTATCCCCGGAAGGCCCCGGCCGCGCGCGCGGCGCGCGCGCTCGTTCGCGACGGGCTCCTCGCCTGCGCCACGGTGGCGCCGGGCGCGACGGCGTTCTATCGCTGGGAGGGGCGATCGGTGGAGGAGGGGTCGGTGCTCCTCTGGGGCAAGACGACCCTCCGCGGAGCCGCCAAGGCGGTCGAAGCGATCCGCGCCCTCCACCCCGACCGGGTGCCCGAGATCCTGGTTCTGAAGACCGCCGGCGCGCTCCCCGCCTACGCCGCGTGGGTCACGGCCGCGGTGGGAGGGAAGCGATGACGGCGCGCCGGCGATCGGAGGGGTGGCTCTTCTACGGCGGCGCGCTCCTCGACGCGCCGCGCGCCGCGAAGGCGGCCCCCGCGCGGGGCGCGGCGGCGAAGACGAAGCGGTCACGCGACCGGGCCGAGGCGCTCCTCGTCCGCGGCGGCGTCATCGAGGCGGTCGGGCCGCTCGCGTCGCTCCGGAAGCTCGCGGGTCGCGGCATCGAGCCGTACGGCCTCCAAGGCGGCGCGCTCCTTCCGGGCTTCGTGGACGCGCACGTCCACCTGGTCACCTGGCTCCGCGCGCTGCGCGATCCGGTCTTCTCGGGGGAGCAGACGCCGCGCGCGCTCGAGACGCTGGTCCGGGCGCGCGAGAAGAGCCTCCGTCCCTCCGAGTGGATCACGATCCGCGGGTGGGTGGCGCGCGAGTGGCCGGCGTCGCTCCTCGTCCGCGAGACGCTCGACCGGATCGCGCCCGCGCGCCCGCTCCTCCTCCACGCGGCCGACGGACACTCGGTCTGGGCGAACGGCCCGGCGCTGGCCGCGGCGGGCGTCGGCTCCGGCGCCCGCGACCCCGAGGGAGGCGTCATCGGGCGCGACCCGCGGGGCGAGATGACGGGGCACCTGATCGAGGAGGCCGCGAACCTGGTCCGGCCCCACGTCCCCCGTCTCGACGACCCGAAGCAGGAGCTCTTCGACGCGGTCGCGGCCGCGCGGAAGCTCGGCATCACGTCGGCGCACGACTTCGACCGGACGTCGGCGGGGCGGCGCGCGGCGCAGGAACTCGATCGCGAGGGAGCGCTCGGGATCCGGCTCCTCCTCTCGGTGCCGGTGGCCGTCCTGGAGTCGGCGGAGGAGCTGGGACTCCTGAACGGCTTCGGAAGCGATCGCCTGCGGATCGGCCCGGTGAAGATGTTCGCCGACGGCACGCTCGGGTCGAGCACCGCGCTCCTCGAAGCGCCGTACGAAGGGACCGGAAACGTCGGGATCGCGGTCACCCCGCCGTCGGAGCTGCGGGAGAAGACCATCCGGGCCGCCCGGGCGGGTCTGACCGTCGCCATCCACGCGATCGGCGACCGCGCCGTCCGCCACGCGCTCGACGCGATCGAGGCGGCCCTGGCCGAAGGGCGCCGCTTCCCGGCGCCGCCGCGCGTGGAGCACGTCCAGCTCGCGCGGGAGGAGGACTTCGCCCGCTTCGCGCGCCTCGGCGTCGCGGCGTCGGTCCAGCCGGTCCACCTCCTGACCGACCGCGATCTGGCCGGGCGGATCTGGGGCGCGCGGACCGGCCGCTCGTACGCATGGAAGAGCCTCCTTCGAGCGCGGGCCGCGCTCTACTTCGGCTCCGACGCTCCCTTCGACAAGGCGGGGCCGATCGCCGGGCTCGCCGCGGCCATCCTGCGCCGCGACCCGGCAAAGCATTCCGATCCGTACCATCCGGAGCAGCGCCTTCGCCTCTCGGACGCCCTTCGCGCGCACGTGGAGGCTCCCCACGCCGCCGCGGGCTGGACGCCGCGCCTCGGCCGGCTCCTCCCCGGATGGGGCGCCGACCTGGTCGCATTGAGCCACGACCTCCGCGATCGGCCGCCCGAGGAGTGGTCGCGCATCCGCGTGCGCGAAACGTGGGTGGCCGGATCGAACCGCGTGCGAAAAAAGGGGTACTAGGCTCATCGAGTCCTGGGTCCCGGCGCGCGCGACTGATATAATGGAAGCACGTCCCCTCCTGTTTCGTCTCGTCGGGCGGACTCAACCGAGGCACCGCTCTGCATGAAGAAGACCAGACTGCTTCTCGCGCTCGCATCGGTGGGCCTTCTCTCGATTCCGGCCTTCGCCACCGCGCAGTACTACGCCTTCGGCAAGAACAAGGTTCAGTACGAGTCGTTCAACTGGAAGTCGCTGAAGGGCGAGCACGTCGAGGTCTTCTACTATCCCGAGGAGGAGCCGCTCGCGCGCGCGGCGATCGTCCTGGCCGAGGAGTCGTACGCCGACCTCGCGAAGAAATTCCAGCACGAGGTTCCGCGGACGGTCCCCCTCATCGTCTTCTCGACGCACCACCACTTCGAGCAGAACAATGTCAGCCCCTTCCACGTGCCGGAGGGCGTCCAGGGATTCACCGAATTCCTGAAGGGGCGTGTCGTGCTGCCGTACACGGGCTCCTACGGCGAATTCCGCCACGTCATCCATCACGAGATGGTGCACGTCTTCCAGTTCTCCGTCCTCGACGAGGTCTACCGGAAGCACCGCCGCAGCACGTACGTCGTGCCGCCCCTCTGGTTCTCGGAGGGATTGGCGGAGTACTGGTCGGCGGAGTGGGACGCGCAGGGGAACATGGTCGTGGCCGACCTCGTGCTGGAGGGGCAGGTCCCCGCCATCCAGGACCTCTGGCGCTACAACGGCACCTTCACGATCTACAAACTGGGCCAATCGCTCTGCCAGTTCATCGGCGAGACGTACGGCGACGACGCGCTCCGCCGCCTGTACACCGAGATCCACAAGGACGACCGCTTCGAGAAGCTCATGCAGCGCGTCACCGGCGTCTCCGCGCGGCGCATCTCGGACGATTGGCAGTACTCCCTGAAGCGTCGCTATTTCCCCGAGGTGAAGGAAAAGGTCGGCCTCACGCTCGCGGCCGAGGAGCGCGCGGTCTCGCAGGGCGTGAACCTGAAGCCGTTCGCCGTCCCCGACACCGCCGCCTTCGGCGGGCACCGCTACCTCTTCCTCTCGGCGCGGAGCGGCTACACGAACATCTACAGCGCCTCCTACCGCGGCCGGGAGCGCGACGTGAAATCGGTGGTTCGCGGGCAGCGGACCGCCCAGTTCGAGTCGTTCCATCCCTTCCAGAGCCGGATCGGGGTCTCCTCGAAGGGAGACCTGGCGTTCGTCTCGAAGTGGAGCGGCCGCGACGCGCTCTTCGTCATGGATCTGAAGGAGAAGAAGATCACGGAGCGCCGCCACGTGGACGACCTGATCTCGCTCTCGTCGCCTTCGTGGTCGCCCGACGGCACGAAGCTCGCGTTCGCGGGGCAGTCGAACGACGGGCAGTCCGACCTCTACGTCCTCGACCTGGCGTCCGACGCGGTCGCGCGCCTGACGAACGACCGCTACACCGACGCCGATCCCTCCTGGTCGCCGGACGGCACGACGCTGGTTTTCGCGTCCGACCGGACGCGCTGGGGCGCCGAAGGGAAGCAGAACCTCTTCCTCCTCGACATCGCCACGCTCGGCGTCCGCTACCTCACGTTCGGCGATTGGACCGACCAGTCGCCCATGTGGTCTCCGGACGGGACCCGGATCGCGTTCGCGTCCGATCGCGACGGCACGTCGGCGCTCTATACCGTGAACGCCGAAGGGGACGGGAGCCGCGTCGGACGCGTGCTCGGCACCGCCCTCGACCCGGCGTGGACGCCCGACGGGAAGACGCTCCTCTTCACCGGCTATCGCCGTGGCGGCTTCGGCATCTATCAGACCGTCGTCGATTCGACGGGGGCCGACTCGTTCGCGCTCGCCCTGGAGGACGTCGCGGCGCCGCCGCAGTGGAACTGGGAGTCCACCCTCGCGCGCTCCACGCACGAGCCGGAGACGTACGCGCCCCGCTACGGCCTCGACCTGGTCTCCGGCGGGCTCTCGTACAACCCGAACGAAAACGTGGGGCAGGGCGTCCAGGGCGCGGTCAGCGACCTCCTGGGGAACCGGCTCTTCATCTTCCAGGTGGGCAACACGGCCGAGACGTCGAGCGACATCCTCTCGCGGATGAACGCGGGCGCGTGGTTCGTGAATCGGTCGCACCGCTGGAACTACGGCGTCGGCGCCTTCCATCTCGCGGGCGACTACCAGGACGCCATCGGCATCGACTACTTCGAGCGCCGGGCGGGCGCGTCGCTGGTCGCGCTCTACCCCTTCTCGCGGTTCGACCGGATCGAGGGCTCGGCGCAGGCCTACTACAATCAGAAGGACCGCGGCGACGGCTCGCCCCGGGAAGGATTCCTGACCACGCACTCGGTCTCGCTCGTGCGGGACAACGCCCTTTGGTTCGGCACCGGGCCCCGCGACGGGAGCCGCTACAACCTGACCGGCTCGGTCACCACGAACTGGAACACGGGCCGCGCCGAGAACCTGACCCTCAGCGCCGATCTGCGCCGCTACGTGCGGATCTCGCAGTGGACCACGCTGGCCATGCGCGTCCAGGGGCGCGTCTCGAACGGCGCCGACCCCGAGCGCTTCGTCATGGGCGGGACGCACTCGCTGCGCGGGTACGACCGCCGGAGCCTCTTCGGCACGCGCGTCTATCTCGCCAATCTCGAGTACCGGTTCCCCCTCCTCCGGCGCGTCGTGATCGGAGTCCCCTTCGAGGGAATGGAACTCCCCACGATCGACGGCGCGGTCTTCGTCGATGCCGGGAACGCCTGGGAGAAGTTCGAGGAGTTCCCGCGCCCCCTCGGGAGCGTGGGCTTCAGCCTCCGCACCAACCCCGGCCGGCGGCATGCAATGCGACACCGGCCTCGTCGATCACCTGCCACACCGTCGGCTCGAGCTCGGCAGCTTTCTTCGCGGCGGCGATCGCCTCGTCCACCTCACCC
>DATIQI010000253.1:0-2314 GCA_035470985.1 Acidobacteriota bacterium | reverse complement strand
GTTGTGGACGCCCTTCCGGAACCAAAGGTTATGATGCTGCCAGACAAAGCAGGTAAGTACTTTTATCAGGCGACTCAATTCGGAAATAAAATAACAGTTGTCAGTAACCTTCAGATAAATGACCGAATATTTTTGCAGGATCAATATCCTAATTTGAGGGAACTATACAGCCGAGTGATAGCGAAGCAGTCGCACCTTTTCGGCGACGGCGCGGGCGCGCTCGCGCCACTGCATGTTCTGCTCGCTCAAGAATCCAGCCACGTTCGGCCTCGCTCGTTGTGGAGGAGTTTGGATCGCCCGTCGGCCCCGCGGGGCGACGAGGGGAACCTCGATTATTCCGGATGCCGCCTGGGTTTGCCACCCCGAGTTTCACGCTCCGGTGGTCGTCCCGGCGTGACGAAACGGTTACCCCGTTCGTACCAGCGCCACGCGATCCGGTCCCACGGCGGAGGGGCGGTCTGGCACCCGATCCGGGGCGACGTGGCGACGTCCCGGTCGGCGACCGAGTCGCCCGGCTCGACCCATAGCTCGGGACCCCGGAGATCGGTCCGGTTGTGGCGGAGGTCGAGCCCGAACGCCTGCGTCAGCTTCGCGGGCCCGCTGGCGAGGAGGTGCGCGCGATCGGTCCCCCGGGCCCGCGCCATCCGATCGATCCCGTCGAGCGGCTCGGCCGCGCGGATGAGAACCGCCGCCGGGCGCCCTTCCGGCTCGGTGACCGCGTTCAGCAGGTAGTGCATCCCGTAGGTCAGGTACACGTACGCGATCCCCGGAGGTCCGTACATCACGTCGGTGCGCGGGGTGCGCCCCGCGCGCGCGTGGCAGGCCTTGTCCTCCTCGCCGACGTACGCCTCCGTCTCGATGATTCGGCCGCGGAGGATCGCGCCGCCTGGAAGGCGCCGCGCGAGAACGCAGCCGAGGAGCTCGCGGGCGACCGTCAGGGTCGGGCGCTCGTAGAACGAACGCGGGAGGGACGAGGGCCGGGGCCGGGGTCGAGGCACGCGCCTATTGTAGTAGAATCCGCCGATGCCCCCCCCGAACGGAACGAAGGGTCCCGGTTTCGGACCCCGCCTCGTTCTCTTCCTCACCGTCTTCATCCATCTGCTCGGCTTCGGGCTCCTCCTCCCGGTTCTCCCCTATTACGCGAAGGAGTACGGCGCGAGCGGATTCCTCGTCGGGCTCCTCTCCACCTCGTTCTCGTTCTCGCAGTTCCTCTTCGCGCCGGTCTGGGGACGCTTGTCGGATCGCCTCGGGCGCCGCCCGATCCTCCTCGGTAGTCTCGTTCTCACGTCCGCTTCCTACGTCGTCTTCGGCCTCGCCCATTCGCTCCCGCTCCTCTTCATCTCGCGCATCGTCGCCGGGATCGCCGGAGCGACGCTGCCGACGGCGCAGACCTACATGGCCGACGTGACCTCGCCGGAAGAGCGGACGAAGGGAATGGGGATGATCGGCGCGGCGCTCGGACTCGGCTTCACGTTCGGCCCCGCGATCGGAGGCGCGCTGAGCCACTACGGCTACTCGGTCCCCGCGTTCGCGTCGGCGGGCCTCGCGCTGGTCGCGGCGGTGCTCGCCTACTTCCTCCTGCCCGAGTCGCTCTCGCCCGAATCGCGCGCGGCTGCCGCCGAGGCGCGCCGCCACCGCCCAGGACTCGGTCACCAGTTCCGCGATGCCTTCGCGCTCCCGTCGGTTCGCGCGGTCCTCCTCCTCTACTTCCTCGCCACCGTCTGCTTCTCGGGGCTCGAGGCGACCTTCGCTCTCTTCGGGTTCGACCGATACGGTCTGAAGGCGTCGAACGTCGGGTACCTGCTCGCCTACATGGGGATCCTCGCCGTGATCATGCAGGGGGGACTCGTGGGGCGGCTGGCGCGGCGCTTCGGCGAGCCGGCGCTGGTTCGGGCGGGGTTCATCCTCCTCGGCGCGGGAATGATCGCGGCCGGAACGGCGCCTCCCTTCTCGTGGCTCCTCCTCACGCTCGCGGCCGTGGCGCTGGGGAACGGACTCGCCAGCCCGTCGCTCGCGGGTCTCGTCTCGATCGCGACCACCGCGGCCGCCCAAGGGAGCACGCTCGGCGTCTATCAGGCGCTCGGGAGCCTGGCGCGGACGTTCGGCCCGTCGCTGGGCGGACTGGCGTTCGACCAGATCGGCCCGACGAGCCCGCTCTGGCTGGGCGGGATCATCCTCGTGGTCGACGGCAACATCCACGCGATCGGCGGCGCCATCGGCGTTACGTTCGCCGACAAGAAGTCGGTCGACTGGCATTACGTCTACGATCCGAGAACCGATGCCTGGACCACCCGCCGGCCGATGCCGACAGGGC
>DATIQI010000252.1:0-8603 GCA_035470985.1 Acidobacteriota bacterium | reverse complement strand
GGCGGTCCACCGAGCTGGCGGGAGGCGAACCACTGCGCGCCAGGTCTTCCGATCGGAGAACGGCGCGCTGAAGGAGCGTGTCAGTCACTCGAGGTAGCCTTCTTCGCGGCTGAAATCTGGCCTGGACCGCGCCGACGATCTACGACCGTGAGCGAGGGAGGTCTGCATGAAGTTGATCCGGTTCCTGTTCTGGACAACGTGCGATCGGCGGTCGTGCCGGGGTGGGGACAGGTGTACAATCGACAGCCGCTCAAAGCGGCCCTGGTCGTCGCCGGGGAGGGATATCTCGCGTACAAGATCTTCCGGGAACTCCAGTTGCAGAACCGGGCGATCGAGCGCCAGAACGCCTCCACCACGCAGGAGGAATTCGACGCCGCCGCGGCCGACGAGCTGACGCACCGCAACCGGAAGATCGACTGGATCTGGTGGACGGCCGCCGCCCATCTGCTGCAGATGGCGGACGCGTACGTGGACGCCCACTTTCGAACCTTCGACGCCGAATTCGGAACCGACGAGACGCGGGAGGGCGCGCGGGGCGCGCCGCGCGTGTCGGTCGCCTTCACCGTACGCTTCTAAGAACGGACCCATGAGCCACCGAGAGCACGTTCGCAACTTCTGCATCATCGCCCACATCGATCACGGCAAGTCCACGCTGGCCGACCGCCTGCTGGAGCTGACCGGGACCGTGCCGAAATCCAAGATGAAGGACCAGGTCCTCGACAATATGGACCTGGAGCGGGAGAAGGGGATCACGATCAAGTCGCACGCCATCGCGATGCGCTATCGCGCGCGCGACGGCGAGGAGTACACGCTGAACCTGATCGACACCCCGGGCCACGTGGACTTCACGTACGAGGTGTCGCGTTCCCTCGCCGCGTGCGAGGGCGCGATCCTGGTGGTGGACGCCTCGCAGGGCGTGGAGGCCCAGACGATCTCCAACCTCTACCTCGCCCTCGACCAGAAGCTGACGATCGTCCCCGTGATCAACAAGGTGGACCTCCCGGCCGCCATGCCGGACGAGGTCGCCCTGGAGACCGCGCACCTCCTCCACATCGATCCCGACGACTGCGTCCGGGTCTCGGCGAAGGAGGGGAAGAACGTGGACGCCGTGCTGGAGGCGATCGTCGCGCGCGTTCCGGCCCCGCCCGACCGCGGCGACGGGACGCTCCAGGCGCTCATCTTCGACTCGGTCTTCGACCAGTATCGCGGCGTCATCGTCTACGTCCGCGTCATGCGCGGGCGGCTTCGCGCCGGCGACTCGATCCGATTCCACTCCACGGAGCGGAGCTACGAGGTCCTGGAGGTCGGCGTCCTGCGCCTGGGGTACGAGGCGCACGACGAGCTCGTCTCGGGCGACGTCGGCTACGTCATCGCGAACGTGAAGGTCGTCTCGGACGCGCGCGTCGGCGACACGATCACGTCGGCCTCCGATCCGAATCCCGAGGCGCTGCCGGGCTACCGCCCCGTGAAGCCGATGGTCTTCTCGGGGCTCTACCCGATCGAGCCCGAGGCCTACGTGGAGCTGAAGGAGTCGCTGGAGAAGCTCCAGCTGAACGACGCGTCGCTCACGTGGGAGCCCGAGACGTCGCTCGCCCTCGGCTTCGGGTTCCGGTGCGGCTTCCTGGGGCTCCTCCACCTCGAGATCGTGCAGGAGCGTCTCACGCGCGAGTACGGCATCGACCTCATCGCCACCGTGCCGAGCGTGGAGTATCACGTGCTGAAGACGAACGGCGACCTGGCCCTGGTGGACAATCCCGCCCTCATGCCGCCGGCGAACCACATCGAGACCATCGAGGAGCCGTACGTGAAGGCCCAGATCGTGGTTCCCACCGAGTACGTCGGGAACATCATGCAGCTGGTTCAGGACCGGCGCGGCGTCTTCATGGGCATGGAGTACCCCAGCCCGGACCGCGCGCACCTGAACTACGAGATCCCGCTCGCCGAGATCGTGCTCGATTTCTACGATCGCCTGAAGTCGATCAGCCGCGGCTACGCCTCGCTCGACTACGAGCTCGGCGGCTTCAAGCAGGCCCCGCTGGTGAAGATGGACGTGCTCCTGAACGGCGACCCCGTGGACGCGCTCTCCATGATCGTCCACCGCGACAAGGCGCAGGACTGGGGGCGCGAGATCACCGCCAAGCTGAAGGAGCTGATTCCGAGGCAGATGTTCCCGATCGCCGTGCAGGCCGCCATCGGCAACCAGGTCGTGGCGCGCGAGACGATCTCCGCCATGCGGAAGAACGTGCTCGCGAAGTGCTACGGCGGCGATATCAGCCGCAAGCGGAAGCTCCTCGAGAAGCAGAAGGAGGGGAAGAAGCGGATGAAGCAGATCGGCACCGTCCGGATCCCCCAGGAGGCGTTCCTGGCGGTCCTGAAGGTGGAACGCTGATTCGCGGCGGACGGGAGCGATGAACGAGCGGACCGGAACGGCCGTTTCCGCCCCGCGGTCCCGCGCGCGCGTGAAGTCCGCCGTCCGCGAGTACGTGGAGGCGATCGTCCTGGCGATCGTCCTGACCGTCGTCATCCGCGGCCTGGTCGTCCAGGCGTTCCGGATCCCGACGAGCAGCATGGAGGACACGCTCCTCGTCGGCGACTTCCTCTTCGTCAACAAGATGGTCTACGGCTCGGAGATCGACCTCTCGGCGGCGGGGCGCCAGCTCGTGTATCACCGCTTCCCGCCGATCGCCGAGCCGATGCCGGGCGACGTGGTCGTCTTCCGCTATCCCGACGACCCGGCCCGCGACTTCATCAAGCGCTGCGTCGCGGTGGGCGGGCAGACGGTGGAAATCCGCGACAAGGTCCTCTACGTGGACGGAGCGGCGCGCGAGGAGCCGTACGTCGCGCACAAGGACCCCCGCGTCCTGCCGCGCGCGACGAGCACGCGCGACAATTTCGGTCCCTACGTGGTGCCGCAGGATCACCTCTTCATGATGGGGGACAACCGCGACAACAGCCACGACAGCCGCTTCTGGGGCGCGCTCCCCCGGCGGCTCGTGAAGGGGAAGGCGATGTTCCTCTACTGGTCGTGGGACGCCGACCGCAGGCTCCCGCGGCTCGAGCGGCTCGTCCGGCCGATCCGGTGAGCACCGGCGCGCCGGGTCCGACGCGCGGCGCCTCGTTCGGCCTCTACGTCCACCTCCCGTACTGCCGCGCCATCTGTCCCTACTGCGCGTTCGCCACGGCGCCGCTGCGCCGCGCCGAGCCGGAGCGTCTCCTGGCCGCGCTCGACCGCGAGACGGCGGGAGCGCGCGAGGTGGCGGAACGCGACGCGGACGGCGGCGCCCGCGAACCCGCCGCTTCCTGGCGGAGGCCGCGGACGCTCTACGTCGGCGGCGGCACGCCGACCGCCCTCGATCCGGCGTCGCTGGAACGGATCGTGGCGTGGCTTCACGCTTCCTTCGATCTCTCCGGCGTTCGCGAGTGGACGGTGGAGGCGAATCCCGACCGCTTGGACGACGCCACGCTTCGCCTCCTGCGCGCGGGCGGAGCGGACCGCCTGAGCCTCGGCGTCCAATCGATGGAGCCCGCCGTCCTGAAGACGCTCGGACGGACCCACACCGCGGAGGCCGCGCTCGACGCGCTCGACCGCGCCCGCGCGGCCGGATTCCGCCGCCTCTCCGTCGATCTCATGGTGGCGGTTCCGGGGGAGACGGAGGTGGGGATCGCCGCCGGCGCGGAGGCGCTCCTCGCGCAGGGCGTCACACACGTCTCCGCCTACAGCCTCCAGGTGGAGCCGGGCACCCCGTTCGCCGCGAAGGTCGCGCGGGGCGCGCTCGTCCCTCCCGGCGACGACGCGGCGGCCGACCGCTACGCGCTCCTCGACGGAATTCTCCTCGCGGCGGGATTCCGTCATTACGAGGTCTCGAACTACGCGCGTCCCGGGGAGGAGTCGCGGCACAACGTCGGCTACTGGAACCGGCGTCCCTATCTCGGGCTCGGCCCGGGAGCCCACTCCTTCGACGGCCGGACGCGATGGGCCAACGAGCACGATACGCGCCGCTACCTCGAGCGAGTGGAGCGGGACGGGAACGCGCGGAGCGAGACGACCGAGGTCGGTCCGCGCGACGCGGCCGAAGAGGAGATCTTCCTGGCGCTTCGCCGGGAGCGCGGAATCAGGCTGTCGCGGCTTCGCGCGCTCGCGGGTCCGGCGGCCGAGGGGTGGACGCGCTGGGGCGAGGCTGCGGGGGCGCTTCGGTTCGATCCCCCCGGCCGCGTCCGGCCGACGCCGCTCGGGCTTCTGACGGCCCACGATCTGGCGGCCGAGTTGCTGGCCCGGATGGGCGAGGCGCCCTCGGGCGAATCGACGCCCCGGCAAGGGTTTGGGGCGCCGGCCGGCGGCGCGCCTTGACACCGGGAAGGCGCCGCTGCTAGCGTTCGAGTCGTTAGCACTGTCGCGGCACGAGTGCCAATGCCCGCCGCGGCGGCCGAACCCGAAACCCGAGCCATGACACGAGCGCCGATGCACGTCCTGGATGAGCGGCTTCGCCGCATCCTCACCTTCGTCGTGGAAAGCCACGTGACGCGGGCCGAGCCCGTCGGATCGCAGTACGTCCGGGCCGCGTATCATCTGAGCATTTCCCCCGCGACGATCCGCAACGCCATGCAGCAGCTCGAGGAACTCGGGCTCCTGGCGCATCCCCACACGTCGGCCGGCCGCGTTCCGACCGAGGCGGGCTACCGCTACTACGTGGACGAGCTGATGCGCCCCGACCCGCTCCCGGCCGCGACGCGCCGCGCGCTCGACCAGGCGCTCGACGAGGCGCGCCGCGACGACGCCGTGGAGGAGCGCCTGCCGCCCCTCCTCGCGCGGGCCGCGCGCCAGCTCGCGGTTCTCTCGCTCCGCCGCGGCGAGCCATCGCGCGTCCACCGGTTCGAGTTGGTGGCGCTCGAAGGGGGCGAGCTCCTCGTCGTCGTCGGCGTCGAACCGGGCTCGATCGCCACGACCACGTGGACGCCCGCCGCGCGCGTGGAGCCGGCGCTCCTTCGTCGGACGGAGGAGTGGGTTCGCGCCGCGCTTCCCGTCGCGGGCGTCGCGGGACTCGAAGCGCTCGCCGCCCGGGCCCGGACCGAGGCGCCGCGCGACGTCGCCGACCTCGCCGCGGACGCGCTCGGAAGCGCCGCGCGTCTGGTCGCCGGCATGGCGCAGCCCGCGGTCGTCCTCGGCGGCGCCGAGCACATCGCCGCGCAGCCCGAATTCCAGTCGGCCGAATCGCTCCGCCCGCTCTTCGCGGTCCTCGCCGAGCGGGAGACGATCGCCCGCGCGCTCGAGTCGTTCGCCGGGGGTCCGACGCCGCGCGTCTCCATCGGGCACGAGCACGCGCCGGCCGCGATCCAGTCGTGCTCGCTCGTCGGCCTGACGCTGACGATCGGTCCCACGAGCGCCGTTCTCGGCGTGATGGGGCCGGTCCGGATGCACTACCGGCGCGTCGTCTCCGTCATGGCCCACCTGAGCGAGCACTGGGGAAGCGAGTCGGTCGCGTGAAGAAGAAGCCGGCCGAGCCCGCGGCGGCCGCGCCCCCGGACGCCGCGGAGTCGCGCGGGCCCGCGGGCACGCCGTCCGCCTCCGCCCCGAACGCCGCGGCCGATCCGCGCGACGCGGAGATCGAGCGGCTTCGCGCGCGCGAGGACGAGCTCCTCCGCGCGGTCGCGGAGTTCCAGAACATCAACCGGCGCCGCAAGCAGGAGTCCGACGCGACGCTTCGCTATGCCGCCGAGCCGATCCTCCGCGAGATCCTTCCCGTGCTCGACGACCTGGAGCGCGCGCTGAAGGCGTTCCCGGGCGCCGACGATCCGCTTCGAACCGGCGTGGCGCTGGTGCAGGACCGCCTACTTCGCGTCCTGGAGCGCGAGGGCGTGGAGCCGATCCGTCCCCAGGACCAGCCCTTCGATCCCGACCTCCACGACGCCATCGCGCATCTCCCGGTCGCCGGCGCGGCGCCCGGGACCGTCGTCGAAGTGGCGGTGCCCGGCTATCGCTACCGGGACCGCGTGCTCCGCCACGCGAAGGTCGTGGTCGCGGCCGATCCGGGCGAGGCGCCGGGCGAGCCGACCGTCGCGCGCGCGGAGGACGGAGGCGGGGTGTGAGCGCGAAGCGCGACTACTACGAAGTGCTGGGCGTGGAGCGCGGCGCGAGCGCGGAGGAGATCAAGAAGGCCTACCGGAAGCTGGCGCTCCAGTACCACCCCGACCGGAATCCCGGCGACAAGTCGGCCGAGGAGCGCTTCAAGGAAGTGGCCGAGGCGTACGACGTCCTGAGCGACGCCGAGAAGCGCGCCAACTTCGACCGCTTCGGACACCAGACGGCCGGGGTGCCGGGCGGCGGCTTCGAGGGGTACGCGGGCTTCGATCTCTCCGACGCCCTCCGCGCGTTCATGCGCGACTTCGGCGGGTTCGGAGGCGCCGGCGGGGGATTCGGCGACTTCTTCGAGGGCGAGGGGCCGGGCGGAGGACGCGCAGGACGCGAGCGCCGCGGGAACACGCTGGAGATCCGCCTGCCGCTCACGCTGGAGGAGATCGCGACCGGCGTCGAGAAGCGGGTGAAGATCCGGCACATGCGCGCCTGCGGCACGTGCGGCGGGAGCGGCGCGAAGAAGGGATCGGCGAAGAAGACCTGCCCCGTCTGCCGCGGGCAGGGTCAGGTCCGCACCGTACAGCGCTCCATCTTCGGCCAGGTGATGAGCGTGATGGCGTGCGAGCGCTGCCGGGGCGAGGGGAGCGTGATCGAAGCGCCCTGTCCCGACTGCTCGGGCGAAGGGCGGATCCGCCAGCCGTCCGAGATCTCGATCAAGGTCCCGGCCGGCGTCTCGAGCGGCAACTACCTCCCGCTCGCGGGAATGGGCGACGCGGGCCCGCGCGGAGGCCCGGCGGGCGATCTCATCGCCCACATCGAGGAGCTGGAGCATCCGCTCTACCTGCGCGACGGCGACGACCTGGTGATCGAGGTGCCGATCGGACTCTCACGCGCCGCGCTCGGCGGCAAGGTGGAGGTGCCGACGCTGGGCGGCGGGCGCGTCTCCGTCGACGTGCCGGCCGGCTCGACGACGGGGAAGCTCCTTCGGCTCCGCGGCAAGGGATTGAAGAGCCTCCAGCGCTCGGGCTCGGGCGACCTCCTGGTCCGGCTCGTCATCGCCGTCCCGGGAAAGGTGCCCGACCGCGCGAAGAAGCTGCTCCAGGAATTCGAGGCGATGGCGGAGACGAAGATTCCGCCGCCGCGCCGTCCCCAGGACGACCACGAAAGGCGCTGAGGCGCCCATGACGACGCCGCGCCGTCCCGACACGCTCTTCTGGGTCGAGCGCGCGAACGTGCAGAGAAGTTTCGTCACGCTCGATCCGGAGGAGTCGCACCATCTCCTTCGCGTCCATCGCGCCGAGCCGGGCGCGCCGTTCGAGGCGACCGACGGAACCGGCGTCCTCTACCGCTGCCGGCTCCTCGACGCGTCGCGGTCGGCGGCGCGCGGGGAAATCGTGGAGCGCGTCGCCGGATCGGGGGAGCTGCCCGGCACGGTGCGCCTGATCGTCGGCCTCCCGGACCTACGCGCCGCCGAATCGCTGATCGAGCACGCGGTGCCGCTCGGAGCCTCCGAGATCGTCTTCGCGGCCTGCGAGCGATCGGGTCCCGCGACGCTCGGCGAGCCGAAACTCGAGCGGCTGAGGCGCCTGGCGGTGGCGGGCGTGAAGCAGTCGCGGCGCTCCCTTCTGCCGGGAATTTCGGCCGCTCCGACCCTGGCCGCGGCCCTGGATGGCCTTCTGGGGTCTTCCGGGAGTGAGCCCCCTTCGGTTCGACTCGTGGCGGACCCCTCCGGCCCCGTCTCGGCATCGGAGCTCGGCGCTGGCGCCCAAAGTGCTGTCATCGCGGCAGTTGGACCGCCGGGAGGTTTCTCCGACCGGGAGACGGCCCTCCTGCGCGAGGCTGAATTCGGGCCTATCTCGCTTGGGACCAACCGATTGACCACGGAAACCGCCGCGTTGGCCCTCCTCTGCGAGGCTCGCAACCTGTTACGTAACGCGTCTTTGCGCCCGATTTGACAAAAGGGGTAAACCGGGGTATCTTCTTTAGCGTTAGGCGAATGCTGCCCACCAACAGGTGGGCAGAATATGTTTCACCCCCAACGTTGGTGAGGAGGCGATACATAGGATGCCCGGCATCAGGGTCAAAGAAGGCGAGTCCTTCGAGAGTGCCCTCCGCCGGTTCAAGAAGAAGTGCGAGAAGGCAGGAATTCTCGCAGATCTGCGACGACACCAGCACTTCGAGAAACCGAGCGAGCGGCGCAAGCGGAAGCTGAACGCCGCGAAGAGGAAGATGATGGCTCGGATGAAGGTGGCGGACTAAGCCCGCCTTCGCCGAGAGGCTAACTCGACGGGAAACCGGCCCGCGCCGGTTTCCCGTTCGTCTCCAGGGCCGCGACCGGCTCGGCCCCTCACCTCCGGAAGAACTGCCATTACCGACGTAGCCACGCGTCCCCTCGCCGCGCGCCCCGACGCGCCCGGTCAGGACGGCGCCCGCGATCACGCCGAGACGGTGCTCGAGTACCGTGTCGCGCTCGAAGCCATCGCGGGGCGATGCCGTTCCATCCCGGGCGGCGCCTTTGCGCGCGCCATTCGCC
>DATIQI010000251.1:0-6045 GCA_035470985.1 Acidobacteriota bacterium | reverse complement strand
GGCCTCCTTCGCGAGCGCGGCGAGCGGCGCGGCGCGAAGGATCGACTCGATGGACGGGAGCGACCGCAGCGCCGCGCCCTTCGGCGACGCGCCCTTCGGCGTCACGCGCCGCTCCCGCCCAGGTAGCACTCCTGGACGTAGGGATTGTCGAGAAGCGCCGACGCGCGGTCGTGGATTCGGACGGTCCCGGTCTCGAGCACGTAGCCCACGTCCGCGACCGCGAGCGCCTGCCGCGCGTTCTGCTCCACCAGGACGATGGTGGTCCCGCGCTCCCGGATCTCCCGGATGACGGCGAAGATCTCGCGCACGAGGATCGGCGCGAGGCCGAGCGACGGCTCGTCCATGAGAAGGAGCGCCGGCCGGGCCATCAGCGCGCGGCCGATGGCGAGCATCTGCTGCTCGCCGCCGCTCAGGGTCCCCGACGCCTGGTGCTTCCGCTCCTCGAGGCGCGGGAAGAGCCGGAAGATCTTCGCGCGATCCTCCTGCACGCCGGCCCGGTCGCGGCGCAGGTAGGCGCCCAGCTCCAGATTGTCGAGGACGGAGAGATTCGCGAAGACGATCCGCCCCTCGGGGACGTGGGAGACGCCGCGCCGCACGACCTCGTGCGGCGGCACGCCGGCCAGCGGCGATCCGTCGAAGCGGATGGCGCCCCGGCTCGGCTTCAGGAGGCCCGAGACCGCGCGCAGCGCCGTGCTCTTCCCCGCCCCGTTCGCGCCGACCAGCGTGACGATTTGCCCGCGGTCGACGGAGATGGTGATTCCCTTGAGCGCGTGGATCGCGCCGTAGTGGACGTGGAGATCCTCGATGGAGAGGAGGCTCACGGTTCCTCGCCCAGATAGGCTTCGATCACCTTGGGATCGCGCCGAATCTCGTCCGGGCTCCCCTCGGCGATCTTCACGCCGTGGTCGAGGACGGTGATCCGCTCGCAGATCCCCATCACCACCTTCATGTCGTGCTCGATCAGGAGGAGCGTGAGCCCGTAGCGGTCCCGGATCTCGTGGATCAGGCGCATCAGGGCGTCGCTTTCCTGGGGGTTCATGCCGGCCGCGGGCTCGTCGAGGAGGAGGAGCTTCGGCTCGGCGGCCAGGGCCCGCGCGATCTCCAGGCGGCGCTGGTCGCCGTACGGGAGGTTCTTCGCGCACTCCTCGCGATAGCGCTCCAACCCGAACGAGGCGAGGAGCGACTCCGACCGCTCCAGGATCTTCGTCTCCTCGCGGGAGGAGCGGGGCGTGCGGAACACGCTGTCGGCGAACGTGGCGCCCGCGTGGAGATGGCACGCCACGCGCACGTTGTCGAGGCAGGAGAGCTCGGCGAAGAGGCGCGGGTTCTGGAACGTCCGGGCGACGCCCGAGCGGGCGATCGTGCTCGGGAGCTTCCCCTCGACGGGGGCGCCGCGGAACCGGATCGTCCCCGCGGTCGGCGCGTAGACCCCCGTGACGAGGTTGAAGACGGTGGTCTTCCCCGCTCCGTTCGGCCCGATGAGACCCGCCAGCATGCCGGGCGGGAGCACGAGATCGAGCGCCGAGACGGCCTTCAGGCCGCCGAACGCGCGCGTGACGCCGCGAAGCTCCAGGACCGGCGCGGCGTTCACGACGCCTTCTCCGGTCGCGGCCGGCGGCCCCTTCCGATGAAGCGGCCCCAGTCGATCTCGCGGCTCCCCAGGATGCCCTGCGGCCGCGCGATCATGAGGATCACGAGGAGGAGCGAGTAGATGATCAGGCGGTCGGCGCTCGCGAAGCGGAGCACCTCGGGAAGCGCCGTCAGGATCGTGGCGCCGAGCACGCTTCCGATCAGGCTTCCCATGCCGCCGAGCACCACCATCACGATGACCTCGATCGACTTCATGAACGTGAAGGTGTTCGTGTGGAGGTACGTGTAGTGGGAGAAGAGCCCGCCCGCCACGCCGGCGAAGAAGGCGGCGACGACGAACGCCGAGACCTTGTAGCGCGTGGTCGGCACGCCGAGCGCCTCGGCCGCGATCTCGTCCTCCCGGATCGCGAGGAGCGCGCGGCCGTGGTAGGAGCGGACGAGGTTCCGGATGAAGACGTACGTGAGGACGGCGACGGCCGCCGCCCAGGCGAGGTCGGTCCGCTGCGGAATGCCCGCGAATCCGCGCGCGCCGCCCACCGCGTCGATGTTCAGGATCGCCACGCGGATGATCTCGCCGAAGCCGAGCGTCACGATGGCGAGGTAGTCCCCGCGCAGCCGCATGGAGGGGAGCCCCACCAGGAATCCCATGGCCGCCGAGACGGCGCCGCCCAGGAGGAGCGCCAGGATGAAGGGCCCCGCCGCCGCGGCGATGCCGGCGTCCGCCGTCACGCCGAAGAGGCGCGGCGTCGCGTAGAAGGTGAAGGCGGCGGAGACGTAGGCGCCGACCGCCATGAACCCCGCGTGGCCGATCGAGAACTGACCCGTGATCCCGTTCACGAGATTCAGGCTGAGCGCCAGGACGACGTTCAGCGCGCAGAGGACGAGGATCCGGTAGACGTAGGGGTTCAGCGCTTCGACCGCGGCGCGGTTCAGGAGCCAGGAGCCCGCGACGACCGCCCCGAGGACGAGGAAGCCGCGCGCGACGCTGTTAGACCTTTTCGGCAACGTTGCGTCCCAGGAGCCCGGCGGGCTTCACGAGGAGGACGAGGATCAGGATGACGAACGCGATCGCGTCGCGGTAGGTCGAGGAGATGTAGCCGACCACCAGGTACTCCGAAACGCCCATCAGGAGCCCGCCGATCACGGCGCCCGGGATGCTCCCGATCCCGCCCAGAACGGCGGCCACGAACGCCTTCACGCCCGGCATGATCCCCATCAGGGGCTCGATCTTCGGATTCGTCAGCCCGACGAGGACGCCGGCGGCCGCCGCGAGCGCCGATCCGATGGCGAACGTGATGGTGATGATCCGGTTCACGGGGATCCCCATGAGGCTCGCGGCGTCCCGGCTGAAGGAGACGGCCCGCATCGCCTTCCCCGTCCGCGTCCGGTGGATGAAGAGCGTGAGGCCGACCATGAGGAGGATGGAGACGAGGACGACGGTGATCTGGTGGTTCGTCACGAGCACGCCGCCCATCGAGAGGGTCCGGGGCGCGACCAGCTGCGGGAAGAACTTGGGATCCGCTCCGAAGAGGCGGATCCCCAGGTTCTCGAGGAAGAGCGAGACGCCGATCGCCGTGATGAGCGCGGTGAGCCGCGAGGAGCGGCGGACCGGCCGGTAGGCGAAGAACTCGATCACGACCCCGAGGAGCGCGCAGATCGCCATGGAGCCGAGCAGCACCACGATCGCGAGCGCCGGCGAGGGATCGGGCCCGCCGGCGTGGAGGAACCGGGCCAGGTAGTACGCGGCGAACGCCCCCACCATGTAGACGTCCCCGTGCGCGAAATTGATGAGGCGCAGGATTCCGTACACCATGGTGTAGCCGAGCGCGATGAGGGCGTAGATGCTGCCCCACGCGATCCCGTTCGCCAGCTGCTGGAAGAGCTCCTGCACCGGTCCCGCGCGGCTACGGCTCGACGACGGCGACGAACTCGTACTGGCCGTTCTTGATTCCCAGGAACGTCGCCGGCTTCACGGCGTTCCGCTTCGAATCGAGCGTGATCCGCCCGGTGACGCCGGGATAGTCCTTCGTGGCCGAGATCAGGTCGCGCAGCTTCGCGCGCGCCGCCTTCTGGGCGTCGCTCCGCGGGCCGACCAGCGTCTTGAACGCCGCCGGATCCTGGTCGTGCAGCTGCTGCAGCGAGGCCACCAGCACGCCGGCCGCGTCGTACGCGAGCGCGGCGAGCGCGTCGGGCGTGGCGTTGTAGCGGGCGCGGTAGTCGGTCACGAACTTCTGGATCGCGGGATTCGGATCCTTCTCCCAGTAGTGGCTCACGAAGTAGGAGCCGTCGAGCGAGTTCTGCGCGATCTCGAGGAGCCGGTCGGAGACCCAGCCGTCGCCGCCCAGGAGCGGCGCGGTGATCCCCAGCTCGCGCGCCTGGCGCGCGATGAGCCCGACCTCGGTGTAGTACCCGGGCACCACGATGAACTCGGGGCGCTTCGACTTGATCGCGGTCAGCTGCGCCTTGAAGTCCTGATCGCCCTCCGAGTAGGCCTCGTCGGCGACCACGGACCCGCCCGCCGCGTGGAACGAGTCGGAGAAGAAGTTGGCCAGCCCGACGCTGTAGTCGTTCTTGTTGTCGCGCAGGATCGCCGCCTTCGTGAAGTTCAGCGTCTGGCGCGCGAACTTGGCGATCACCATTCCCTGGAAGGGATCGATGTAGCAGACGCGCGAGATGAAGTCGCCCAGCTCGGTCACCTTCGGATTCGTGGAGGAGGGCGAGATCATCGGAACGCCGGCCTGCTGGCAGATGGGCGCCGCCGCCATGCTGCGGCTCGACGCGACCTCGCCGAGCACGGCGATCACGCCGTCCTGGTCGATGAGCTTCTGAACCGCGGTCGCGGCTTCCTCGGGCTTCGACTGATCGTCCTCGACCAGGATGCGAAGCTTCGTTCCCGCCACGCCGCCGGCCGTGTTCACGCCGTCCATGAAGAGCTCGACGCCCTGCTTCGACGAGATGCCGAACGTCGCCGTCGTCCCGGTGAGCGACCCGTAGACCCCGACCGGAATCTCGTTCGACTTCTTCGCGCACCCGGCCGCGAGCGCCACCGCGAGGCCGAGGAGCACCAGCAGGCGGAACGTCCCGTTCCGTCCGGTCATGTTCGTGCCTCCATCTCGTAAGTGTTTGCGGACCAATGAATTCAATTCGGTCGAACCCCGCGCCACCCTATCCCAATCGCGCCCTTCGGTTCAAGGGCTTACGGCTCCCTCCGGGGCCATCGCGCGGCCTCCGCGAACCACCGCGCGCTCGGCGAAGGCGGGAACGACGGGCCGGAGCATCCGGAGCGCGCGCCCCTCGTCGGTCTCGTAGAGCTGCGATCGGAGCGACTCGCGGAGCATGGAGGCGGTCGCGGCGCCCCCCTCGATCGCCCGCGTCAGGGCGAGACCGGCGAGGTAGCCCCGCACCGCCATCCGGGTCGGCTCGTCCCCGTGGGCGCGCCGGTAGCGGACGGCGAACGAATCGCGCGGCGCGCCGGCCAGCGCGTAGTCGGCGAGGAAGAGGGTCGCGCCCTCCAGCGCCTCCCGCGCCTCCCGCGGCTGCCCTTCGGGATCGAGACCGTCGAAACCGTAGATCTTCACGCCGCGCCACGCCGACGCGAGCTGCGGCGCGACGAGACCGACGGTGCGATGCGGGGCGAGGAGGATCAGAAACCTCGGGCTCTTCGCCTTCAGGGCCGCGATCGGCTTCGTCGCGTCCACGTCCGACTCGGGGATCCGCTCCACCCCGACGATGCCGATGCCGGCCTTCCGGCACGCGTTGGAGACGGCGAGCGCGCGGATCGAATCCTCCGGCGTCGCCGCCACGAGAAGGCCGGCCGTTCCCCGCGCCGATTCCCGCGCCAAGTGCTGCGCCAGGGCGGTGGCCGAGGGCCCGAATCCGACGGTCATCTGGAAGACGCCCTCCCCCAGCGTGGCGAGCCGCTCGTTGGTGGCGGAGGGAGAGAGGAGGACGGCGCCGATCACCTGCGTCGCGGAAGCGAGCGGCGCCGTGTTCGCCGTGAAGAGCTCCCCCACGATGACGGAGACGCCGTGGTCTTTCAGGAGCCAGCGCGCCTTCCGCGCGCCGACCAGTGGATCGCCCTCGGAATCGTGGAGGATGAGATGGATCGCCGGCATCCACTCCCGGTTGTGCTCCTCGGCCGCCAGGCGGAGGCCGTTCACGAACGTCCGGCCGTAGCGCTCGTACCGGCCCGAAAGCGGAACCACCACGCCGATCCGCGTGAGGCCCTCGGCGGCGCGCTTCACCGGAATCGAGTCGAGGGGCGCGTTCTCGAGGGACGCGACGAGCGCCTGGAGCATCTTCCGCTCGGAGGCCTTCGGGCCCGCCGCCGCGAGTCCGAGGCGCCCGGCCCAGAGCCGCTCGGCGGCCCGCGTCGGAGGGTCGAGGCGCATGATCTCGTTGAGCGACGCGTATTCCAGCGCCCAGGCGGGCGCCTCGGCCGCGCGCGGCTCCTCG
>DATIQI010000250.1:0-24803 GCA_035470985.1 Acidobacteriota bacterium | reverse complement strand
GGGCCGCTCCTTTTCGTATACGAAACCGGCTTCGCGATCAGTGCTGCACCAGCGAGGACTTGCTGCTCGCGACGATCTCGGTGACGAGGCTGAACGTGATCGTGTTGGTCTTCTGCATGATGGCCATCACATCTTCCATCGTGCCGTATTCCGCCTCCTTGTCGGCCTTGATGGCGACGCGGAGCCGGGGATTACGGCGCCTCTGGTCCAGCACCAGGTTCTCCAGGCTCGGCATGTCGGTTTCTTCCTGAGCCTTCTTCCCGACCTGCCAGAAAAGCTGGTTGTCCTTGGAGATGGCCAGGATTAGCACGTCCGATTCCGGAACCTTCAAGTTCGAATGGCTGTCCGGAAGGGTGATGGGGACCTTTTGCGGCGGGTCGAACTGGGAGGTCGACATGAAAAAAATCAACAGCAAGAACGCGACGTCGACCATGGGCGTCATGTCGATCTTGATGCCGATCCGCTTCATTTTCTTCGCGGACATGTTACTTCGTCGCTTCCTTGAGCGAGAGGACTTCGATCACTTCGAGCGTCGCCTCGTCCATTCCGTAATTGAAGTTGTCGATCATCGTGACGAACACGTTGTAGAGCACGATCGAGAAGATGGCCACGAAGAGACCGCCGGCCGTGTTGATGAGGGCCTCGGAAATACCGACGGCGAGCTGCACGGCGTCCACCGAGCCCGTGTGACCCAGGGCGGCGAACGAGCGGATCATCCCGATGACCGTTCCGAGGAGTCCGACCATCGTGCCGATCGAGGCGATCGTGGCGAGCGCGATCAGGTTCCGCTCGAGCAGCGGCACCTCGAGCATGTTCGCCTCTTCCATCGCCTTCTGGACTTCCTGGAGCTTCGCCTGGCGATCGATCGGGGCCTTCTGGAGGACCAGGTAGCGGTCGAGGCCCGCGCGAAGGACGTTTGCGAGCGAGCCGCGCTGCTTGGCGCAGACTTCCGCGGCGCCTTCGATGTCCAGGGCGTCGATCTTCTGGCGGACCTTCTTCAGGAAGACCGGGGCCGACTCCTTGCCCTTGGCGCGCGAGAGCGTGAAGAGGCGCTCGAACACGAAGGCCACCGACATGATGGAGAGCATGATGAGGCCGGCCACGAGGAATCCGCCCTTCTGGATGTACTCGGGCAGGAACTGGAAGATCACGATCGCGATGGCGAGCGCGACGACCGCGAGAATCGTAACGAACAAACCCTGTCTCACTGAGAATTCCTCCTACCTTGGTGTCTGGGGGGTCGGACCGGCCGCCGAGTATGCCCCACCCGGGGCGCGACCGGCAACCCTTCGTTCCGGCTCACTTGAAGCTGGCGACCGCCTCGTCCTCGGAATCGTACGCCTCGAAGACGAGCGACAGCTTCGTCACGACGAGAATGCTCTGGATCTTCTTGTCCACGGCGCAGAGCTTCAGCTTCGCGTCGCGCTTCGTGTACGTGGCGTGCCCCGCGATCAGGACGCCGAGCGAAACGCTGTTCATGAAGGTCGTCTGACCCAGGTTGATGAGCAGCTTGCGGTTGCCCGCCTCGGCGAGCTCCTTGATCTTCGCCTGCAGCTCGTCGGTCTCCTTGCCGCCCAGGAGCATCCCCTTGGGCGTCAGGATGGTCACGTCCCCCACGGTTCGGACTTCCAGGCTCATCGTGCCTCCTTACAGATGACGTGAGCGGCGTTCCTGCCGCACGGACTACTGTCCAGCCCCTCCGGTCGCCCGGAGCTGCTGTTTCGCTTCGAAATCCCGGATGATCTGGAGCCCCTGGGATGCCGGGCCGTTGGTGGGGTCGATGTCGAGCGCCTTGTTGAACTCCTCCTTCGCGCGGGCGAGATCCTTGCACTTGGAGTGCGCCTGCGCCAGCCAGACGTGGCCCTGCACGTGGTTCGGATCCATCTCCGCGCCCTGGACGAAGTACGGAATCGCGTCGCCGCAGCGGTCCATCAGGAGGAGCGACAGCCCGGCGCCGCGCGCGGCGTCCGCGTTCGCCGAGTCGGCCTGCATGGCCGCCTGGTACGTCTCGAGAGCCACCGGGAGCGAGTCGGGCTCCATCGTCAGGAGCGTCTGACCCACCCAGATCAGCGTCCGCGCGTCGTTCGGCTTGATGGCGAGCGACCGGCGGAAGGTCTCGATCGCGCCCGACTTCTCCCCGCCCTGCAGCTGGCAGAGGCCGAGGTTCAGGAGGGCGGGGACGAACGTGGAATCGTAATCCAGCGTCCGGCGGAAGTGCGGCACCGCCGCGGCGTAGTCGCGCGAGGTGAAAAGGAGGAGGCCGATCTGGAAGCTCGCGTCCTTCGCGAGCGTCGAGTCCTGCTCCACCGCGGCGCGCAGGAGCGGCAGCGCCTTGGAGGAGTCGGGGACCGCGGCGAAGAGACTTCCGATCTTCAGCTTCTCCTCGGGCTCGATCGAGTCGGCGAGCGCCACGTACTTGTCGCAGGCCGCGATCGCCTGCTCGCGCGATTCGACGCCCTGCTCGTTGTAGAGCTTGCAGAGCGATCCGAGAACCCGCGGCTGGTCGGGCTTCAGCTCGTTCGCCTTCTCCAGCGCGCCGACGGCCGCCGAGCGCTCCGCGCGGTCGCGGCTCTCGGCCAGCGCGAGCCCGAGCTCGGTGTAGCCGATCGGGTCCTCGGGATGGATCTCGGTGTACTTCGTGAAGCGCTCCGCGGCGTCGCTCGGGCGCTTCGCGCGCGCGAAGAGACGTCCCGATTCGAGGTACGCGGGCGCGTAGAGCGAATCGACGGTGACGGCCTTCTGGAGCGCGGCGAGGCCGGCGTTGAACTCGTTCATGCCGACGAGCGCCTTGCCGTAGAGGAAGTGGGTCTCGGGATTGTTCGGCTCCAGCTCCGTGGCGCGCCCGTATTCGGGCGCCGAGAGGACCGGGATCTTTTTCCGGTCGTAGAACGCGCCGAGGTCCATCCGGATCCTGAAGTTGTTCGGGTCGGTCTCGCGCGCGCGGATGAAGAGCTCTTCGGCGCCCTTCAGGTCGCCCTGCCCCTCGCGGGCGAGGGCGGTTCCGCCGAGGAAGGCCGCGCGGCCCTGTTTCAAGAGCGTCCCCTTGCGGAAGACCTTCTCGGCGTCCTCGAATCGCTGGTCTTTCAGATACGCCTGGCCCAGCGAGTAGAGAGCGCCCGGATCCTTCGGGCCGTGCTTCACGGCCTCTTCGAGCTTCGCGGTCCCTTCCGGGAGCTTGCCCTGCTTCCGCAGGAGGTTCCCGAGTCCGGTGAGCGCCTCGGGGTACTTCGGATTCACCTGGAGCGCGACCTCGTACTGCACCTTCGCGCTGTCGGGCTTTCCGAGCCGCTCCAGCGCGGACGCGATGAAGTAGTGGGGCCGGGGGCTGTTGGGATCGAGCTTCTCGGCCTGCGTGAACAGATCGAGCGCCTTGTCGGGCTTGCCGTCCCTCAGCGCCTGCACTCCCTGCTTGATCAGGTCGCCGGACGAGAGCGCGAACGCGGCGGACGCGACGCCCAACAAAGCGGCCAGGACCAAGGCCAGGACTCGGTGGGACCGAAGCAAGTTCACTCTGTCTCCTCCACGGTACGGACGATCCGGACGGGAACGGTAGCGGGACTGTATCCGTGGCGGGCCAGGATGCGCTGCCCGTCCACGCTGGACACGAACGTGACGAAATCGGCCGCGCTCTTCCGCGGCTTCTGCGGGGTCGCGAGCGCCAACGAGCGGATCAAGGGATACGTGCGCTCGAGGAGCGTCGCGCGATCGAACGGAACGTAGCCGAAGCCCATCGCCGGGGCGACATCGAGCGCGCGGACGGAGGAGGTCACGTACGGGCGCGAGAGGAGCCCCACCGCGTTCGGGCGCTCGGCCACGACGCGGGCGATCTCCTCCTCGCGATCGAGCGCGTAGACGCTCGTCGCGTAGGCCGCCCCGCCCAGGAGCGCCTGCTCGCCGAACGAGTAGAGGCCGAGGCGCGGCGTGCCGGTGATCGCGAGGATCGCGCCGCCGGCCTTCCAGCCGAGGCCGTCCCACCGCGTCACCTCGCCCGCGTAGATCTGCGCGAGCTCGGTTCGCGACAATTTCAGAATCGGCGACGAGGGATGGACCACCACGGCGACGGCGTCCCATGCGATCGGAAACGCGTGGAGACCGTCCTTCGTGACGGCCGCCTCCACTTCCGGATCGGTCAGATCGCGCATGAGAAGCGCCATATCCACCTCTGCGTTCACCAGTTGTTCCATTCCCTCGGCCGAGCCGTTCTCCACCAGCACGATCGAATCGGCCTTCGGGTAGAGCTCACGGAATCGCAACATCTGCGCGCGAAGCATCGGCGTCGCGTACTCGGTTCCGGACAGAACGATCGGTGCCGGCGGGGGTTCCTGGCTGGGGGGGACTGGAGACGCGCAGGACCCGATCCCGGCCAGGGCGGCCACTAGCGCCGCCACCTGCAGCCGAAACGTCACGGCTCGCATCCTACGGCTCACACTCGGCAGCGTAGCCATGACCCTACGCACTGTCAAGTTAACGCCCGATGAATCCGTTGTTTCCGCCTCAGGGCTCGCCTTCTTTTCGTTACTACCCCGGCGGAGGCGGGGTGATTCCCCGGAGATCGCCATTCCGTTGGCAAAATTAAGGAAGGGCGAGGGTACCGGCCCCCTCGGAGGGGTGTCAACTCCCATCCCCCCCTCCGCGCCGCTATCGGAGGAGCGTGATCTTCCGTGAGACCGCCCCGCGAACCGTCTCCAGACGAAGGAGATAGACCCCGCTCCCGAGCGCCCGTCCCGCACCGTCACGGGCCTCCCAGCGGAGGACCCGCTCCCTCCCCGAACCGTCGTCATCGCCCTCGGCGATCGTGCCCGCGAGGCGGCCCGAGAGGTCGTAGAGGCGGAGCCGGTAGGGGCCGGCGTCGCCCGCGCCGATTCGGAAGCGGACGGTCGCCGCGGGATTGAACGGATTCGGTGCGACCGCGAGGGCGGCTCCGATCACGGCTGGAGGCGCGGGCGCCGCGTCGTCCGCCGCGGTGACGCCCGGCGCGTAGGGCGCCCGGTCGCTCCAACCTCCGCGATGCCCCTCCCCGTCGACGGCGCGGACCTGGTACTCGCCCGGCTCGGTCGGCGGCGGCGCGTAGAGGGTCTCCATGCCGGGGCTCCCCGTGTCGGTGACGCTCGCGTCCACGTAGCGGCCCGTCGGCGCGATGTCGTCCAGGTAGAGTCCTTCCCCGTGCGTCGACTGGTCGGTCACGCAGCGGAACCGGACGAGCGCCTGCTTCCCCGCGAACGGCGCGAGCGAGAATGCCGCGCGGAGGAACCCGCCGCTCCCGGCCGTGATTCCGTTTCCTTCGTTGTGGCCGAAGGGATCTTCGTTCGTGGTCCGGTCCCCCGGAAGCGGCGTCCAGGTCGCGCCGTCGTCGGGCGAGGCTTCGGCATACCAGTAGTCGTAGAAGTCCTCGAGCGCCCACCAGGCGATCACGACCAGGCTCTCCCCGGCCGCGACGTTCACGCTCGCGCGCGACGCGAGGGTGCTGACCCGGTTGTCCCCAGACCCCGACCAGTACGACCGGGCCCCGCTCGCGGAGCGCGCCGCGCTCCACGAGAAGGCGAGCGAATCCCAGTCGGAGACGCCCGCCTCCGCGTCGTCGGTCACGCGAAGCGCCTGGCTCACGCGGCGCACGTCGTGACGGGCGGGCGGATTCGCAGGATCGGGGACGGACGCCGCCCACGAGAGGAGGACGCCCGGCCCCTGCGCGACGAACGACGGAGTCGAGGGACGCGCGGGCGGCACGGCGCGGCGCGGCTCGTCGGCGTAGCGGAGCAGGGTGAGCATCGGTCCCCAGTTCAGCGCGCACGTCGCCGGGATCAGCGCGTCGCTCGGGTAGAAGCCCCCGTCGGCGAGCGAGTTCAGCTCGAACGTGAATCCGAAGATCCTCGGCTTCGCCGACGTCTCCCCGTAGGACCAGTCGTCCAGATCCCCGTTCGTGACGTAGATCGCGCCGCTCTTCGGATTCCCCGCCCGATACCCGTTCTGCGCGGCCACCGAGTCGCCCAGCGCGTGGAAGACGGCGTGATCCGGCGTGTCGAGACGGTCGTACCCCCAGGGATAGAGGAAGAGCTCGCCGTAACTGTGGAAGGAGACCGCGACGGTGAAGGCGCGGCCGGCCGCGAAGGCCCGGATCGCGTCGGTCTCGGGCTCCGAGAAGGGACCCGAGCCCCGGTAGGTCTCCGAGGCCGGCGTCGGGCTCGACCCGAAGTTGTCCCAGCCCCACCGGTATCCGTAGTTCCGGTTCAGGTCGACGCCGATCGTCCCGTCGAAGTTCGGGCGTCGGTTCTTCCGCCACCACGACGAGGGCTGTCCCCCCGAATTCTGCCGGACGTGCTCGTGGCCGTCGGGATTCAGGATGGGAACGATCCAGATCTCGCGCGTCTCCACCAGCGCGGTCACGACCGGGTCGAGGCCGTACCCGTCCAGGAGGCGCCGCATCAGGTAGAGGGGGAGCTCCACGCTCATCAGCTCGCGGGCGTGATGGCACCCGATCACCAGCGCCTCAGGCTCGCTCTCGTCCAAGTCGACGTGGTCGGAGATCTTCATCGCGACGATCGGCCGCGACTCCACCGACGTCCCGAGCGTGTCGAGCCGGGCGAGCGTGGGATGGGCCGCGGCGTACGCGGCGAGCTCGGCCATCGTCTCCGCCAGGGTGTGGTAGTCGCCGAGATTCGGCGGCGCGAGCGGGGCCCCCGGCGCGGCGAGCGGGGCGCGCCCGCCCATGTCGAGCGGCCGGAGCGCGAGGCCGAGCGCGCGGGCGGCCGCCGCCTCCCCCTCGTCGAGGAGGACGTGGAGGGTCCCGTCGCGCCCCGTGCCGGCGACGTCGACGCCCCGGCTCAGGAACCGGTCGACGACGTCGCGCTTGGCGGGATCGATCCGGTAGAGCGCGCGGTCGGCCGCGGAGGACCCGGCCGGCCACGCCGCGACGGCGAGGTGGAGCGCGAGGAGCGTGGCGAGGATCGGAAGCGGCGGTCGCGGGCGCATTCGGTGTCGGTCTCTCCCGTGGGACAGACCTTCATTTTACCATGCCGGGCCCCGCGCCGCCCGGGCGAAGGCGGGGCGGACTACGGGTGCATTCGGTGGAGCAGGCGCGGGAACGGGATCGTCTCGCGCAGGTGATCGAGCCCGCAGATCCAGGTGAGCGTCCGCTCGATCCCCATCCCGAACCCGGCGTGCGGCACGGAGCCGTACCGGCGGAGATCGAGGTACCACTCGAACGCGGACATCGGGAGGCCGTGTTCCTGGATCCGTTCGACCAGCCGGTCGAGCTGGTCCTCGCGCTCCCCGCCCCCGACGATCTCGCCGTATCCCTCCGGGGCCAGCAGATCGCAGGAGAGCGAGAGGCGCTCGTCCTTCGGGTCGCGCTTCATGTAGAAGGCCTTCACGGCCGCCGGGAAGCGGTGCACGAAGAAGGGACGGTCGTAGCCCTCGGTGAGAATCGTCTCGTCGGTGCCGCCGAAGTCGTTCCCGTCCTCGAAGGGTTGTCCCTTCTCGCGCAGGATCCGCACCGCGTCGTCGTACGAGAGCCGCGGGAAGGGCGCCTTCACCCGCTCGAGCGCCGCGACGTCGCGGCCGAGGATCTGGAGCTCGGCGCGGCGCGCCTCGAGCACGCGGCCGACGATGTGCTCCACGAAGCGCTCGATGAGGACCATCACGTCGTCGAGTGTGGCGTACGCGACCTCGGGCTCCACCATCCAGAACTCGATCAGGTGGCGGCGCGTCTTCGACTTTTCGGCGCGGAACGTCGGGCCGAAGCAGTAGGTCTTCCCGAGCGCCATCGCGGTCGCCTCGTTGTAGAGCTGTCCGCTCTGGGTCAGGTAGGCCTTCTCCCCGAAGTAGTCGGTCTCGAAAAGGGTCGTCGTCCCCTCGCACGCGGCGGGCGTGAAGATGGGGGCGTCGGCCAGGATGAATCCGTCCCGGTCGAGGAAGTCGCGGCACGCCTGGATGAGGGTGTGGCGGATCCGGAGCACGGCGTGCTGGCGCTGCGACCGGATCCAGAGATGGCGATGGTTCAGGAGGAAGTCGGGCCCGTGCTCCTTCGGCGTGATGGGGAAGTCGTGGCTCGGCGCGACGATCTCCAGGTCGCGCAGGGTCAACTCCACGCCGCTCGGCGCGCGCTTCTCCTCGCGCACCAGGCCGCGAACACGGATCGCGCTCTCCTGGGTCGCCGCCGCGCAGCGCTGGAACACGTCCTCGGGGAGCTCCGACTTCACCGCCACGCACTGCACGGTGCCGCTGCCGTCCCGTACCTGTAGGAATTCGATCTTCCCGCTCGAGCGCTTGTTGTAGAGCCACCCTTCCAGTAGGACCTCTTCGCCGATCGCCGCCGTCAAGGCTTCGATCCGCGTCGCCGCGGCGCTCATCCGTTCCCCTTTCGTCGTCGATCCGATCGATTCGGCCCTCGTGAAGCGTCCGAGAATACCACGGAGGGGACATTTCCCTTGACACTCCAATTCGACGGCGCCTAACGTGCCGCCGTGGCGCGACGCGGTGTAGGCACCTGGTTCCCAACGCCATCCGGTACCGCCGCGCGAGTCTGGCTCGCGGCGGGAACGGCCGCGCTCACGCTCGCCCTCCTCCTCGTCCCGGCGTCCCCCGCGGGCGCGGCCTGGACCGGCGAGGAGATCCAGCGCGCGCTGGAGGCGAAGTGGGACGGCGGCGTCTCCCGCGACCTCCCCTCCGCGCAGGGGTGCTACCGCGCGGCGCTCGCGGCCTCGGACCGCGGCGATCGCGCCGAAGCCGTTCGCCTTCTGGAAGCCTCCACCCAGTTCGACCCGCTCTTCCCCGACGCCCATTTCACGCTCGCCCGCCTCCTCGCGTTCCAGGAGCCGGGCCGCGCCGTCGCGGAGGCGAACGAGGCGTTCCGGATCCTGGCGCGCGGGTACGCCTGGCAGCGCCATCTCCTCGCGAATCTCCTCACCGGCGTCGCGGTCGTCTGGATGGTCGGGCTCCTCCTGGCGGTGGCCGGCATCGCGATCCGCCATCTGCCGCACCTGACCCACATCCTCCGCGAGTCGCTCGGCGCCGGCGCGAGCGCGGCCGGCCGGATCGGCTCCGCGGCGATCGCCCTCGCGCCCTGCGCCTGGGGGCTCGGCGCCGTGCCGACGGCGGGGCTCTACGCGGGCCTCCTCTCCTTCCGACTCGGGAAGCGCGAATGGTTCCTCGTGATTCTCTTCCTCGTCTCGTCCATCGCGCTCGCCGGCGGCATGCAGGTGCTCGCGCCGTGGGCCGGACCGCCGCGCCTCGAGGAGCCGAGCCTCCTGGTCGACCGCGCGTTGAACGCCGGCTACGACCACGACCTCTCCGCCTCGCTCGTCGCGTGGCAGGAGACCGATCCGAACGAGGTGCTCTACCCCTTCGCGCTCGGCACGCAGGCGCGGCGGGGCGGCGACCTCGAGCTGGCCGAACGCGAGCTGACGCGGGCCTCGGTGCTGAAGCCGCGCACGGCCTGGATCCTCACCAATCTCGGGAACGTCCACTTCGCGCGCGAGGACTACGACCGCGCCCGCCAATCGTACGAAGCGGCGGCGGCGCTCGCGCCGTCGACCGTGGAGCCGCACTACAACCTCGCGCAGGTCTACACGAAGCAGCTCCTCTTCTCGGAGGCGACGCGCGAGCAGGCGACCGCGTCGGGCCTCGCCTTCGATCGCGTGCGCGACTTCAGCCGCGTCTCGGCGCCCCAGCTGAACCGGACGGTGATGGACGCCGCCGTCCCCGTCGAGGAGCTCTGGGGGCTCGCGCGGCGGCACGCGTCCGAGCGCGGACTCGCCGCGCTCGACGGGAATCCCTATCTATCCTTCGTCGCGTCGCTCCAGCCGAGCGCGCCCTTCGCCCTCGTCTTCCTTCCCGCGCTCTTCCTCCTCTTCGGGGCGCTGGGTCAGGTCGTCGGCCGGAGTCTCGCGACGCTTCCCTGCTCCAACTGCCAGCGCGTGGTCTGCCGCCGCTGCGTCTTCCGGATGCAGCAGCGGGCGTTCTGCGCGGACTGCTTCCATTCGGTGAAGGATCTGAAATCGACGGAGTTCACGCGCCTGCTCCTCTCGAGGCGCGATCGGTCGTCGGCGCGGCGCCGGACGTGGGGTCAGGCGATCGTGACCTTCGTCCTCCCGGGCGCCGGCCAGATGCTTCGCGGCGCGACCTTGAGCGGATTCCTGGCGATCCTCATCATGACGGCCGCCGCCCTGATCGTGATTCCCAACGGAGCGCTGGTGCGGAGCCTCGACGTGCTCCCGATCCCGGCGTCGGGCTGGGCCAAGCGCGCGCCGCTCCTCGTCCTCTTCCTGCTCACGTACGCGATCTCCGTGGCCCGCTACTTCACCGCGACGACGGCGCAGGAGACCGGCTTGACCGGCCGCGCCGGGCGCCGCGAATCCACCGCGGCCGAGCCGCGGGCCCGTTCGCGGCAGGGGTGAGGCGCATGGGACTTCAGGGCAGCCTCGAAACCTTCAGCCTCCCCGAGATCCTCCAGCTGATCGCGGTGCAGCAGAAGTCGGGCGTGCTGAAGCTCACCTCCGGCGACGACGTCGCCGTGATCTTCTTCGAGGCGGGCCGCATCGTCTCCACGCGCGACCGGCGCCGGAACGCGAAGGACCCCCTGAAGCCCTTCCTCGTGAAGACGGGACGACTGACGGAGGCCCAGCTTCGCCAGATCGAGACGCTCGAAGGCGAGAGCCGCCGCGAGCTGACGGACATCCTCCTCACCGGCAACTACGTCTCCAGCGAGGAGCTGACGCGCGCGGTGGAGGACCAGATCCAGGACACGCTCCACCAGCTCCTGACCTGGAAGACCGGCCAGTACCACTTCTCGGGCGACGCCCGGACGGTGCCCAAATTCGCGGTGAACGTGCGGCTGAACACGGAAGGGCTGCTCATGGAGAGCATGCGCCGCATGGACGAGATGGCGCGCTACCGCCAGACGCTCGGGAGCCCGGCGATGGTCCTGCGCGCCAAACCGCTCGCCAATCGCCCCGCCGAGATGACGGACGCCGAGCGGCGCGTCCTTCCCCTCGTGGACGGGCTCCGGCCGCTCCGCGACGTGATCGCGCAGTCGAAGCTGGTCGAGTTCGAGGCGATGGAGGCGCTCCACCACTTCGTCGAGCTCGGCGTCATCGAGGTGTCGCTCGGCGCCGTTCCCACGCGGCCGATGCCGGCCGCGCCGCCGCCCGCGGCCCGGCCGGCCCCGTCCCCGAACGGAGGCCTCGCGCTCGCGGCGGGAGGCTTCGCGCTCGCGATCTCGATCGCCGTCGGGCTCTGGGCCACCCCGCGGCTCACGCAGCGCGTCTCCGTGGAGCCCGCGGTCGTCCGCTACGCGCCCGAGATCGAAGCGACGAACGACGCCGCCCGTCTCACCATCGCGCTCGAGGTCTATCGCTCCGTGCACGGCCGCTACCCGGACGATCTCGCCACGCTCGGTCGCGAGGGGTTCCTCCCGACCGACGAGACGGCCCGCGTCGTGGCCCGCTACTTCTACCAGACCGACGGAGTCATCTACTCGCGTCTGGAGCGGTAGCCCTCCCCGCATCCGCCGCCTCCCCGCCGAAGAGCCCCAGCGGGTAGAGCGTTCCCTTCCGCCGCCTCGAATCGAGCGTCGCCGCCGCGCCGATCGCGGCCGTCGCGAGGATCGGGACCGGCGTGCGCGCGAGGAGGAGCGCGGCCAGCGCGATTTGGAGCACGACCGCGTCGCGGATCCAGGAATCGGGAGCGCGCGCCGCGCCGTTCGCGCGCGAACCGGCCGCCGGGGCGAGCGCGATCCACGCGGCCGCCGCGAGGCCCCAGAGCCCCGGCGCGGCGTCGGAGCGCGCGAGCCCCAGAGCCGCCGCGACACCGGCGAGGCCGATCGCGATCCGCTGCGCCCGATCCGCTCCGATCCGCACCGCCGTCGTCGCCTGCCCGGCGGCGCGGTCCCCTTCGCGGTCCGCGATCATCGTGAGGAGCGAGACCGACGCGATTCCCGCCGCGTAGGGCGCGGCGTCGAGCAGGAGCCTCGGCTCCGGCGCGGCCCGGGTCGACGCGCCGAGCGCGTACGCGACCACCCCGTAGCCCACCGCCTGGGTCGCGAGGTCGATCCACGCGCGCCGCTTGGCTTCGAACGGTGGGAGCGTGTAGAGGGCCCCCAGGAGCGCCGCCGCGAGGAGAAGGAGTCGCGACGCGCCCGCGACCGCCTCCGTCGCGGCCGCGCCCGCCGCGACCCCGAGGCAGCCCGCGGCGAGCCACGCGGCGGCGCGGCCCGTCAGGGTCCCGTCGGCGATCGGGCCCGACTTCCGGTTCAGGCGGTCGGAGCGGCGGTCGCGCCACGCGTTCGCGACGTGGACGGCGCCCAGGATCCCGAGGAGGGAGAGGAGGAGGCTCCACGACCCGGCGGCCGGCCACGCGGGCGATCCGGCGCCCTCCGGCGTCCGCCCCGCTTCGAAGAGGACGATGGCAGGCAGGAAGAGCTGGGGGCGAAGCGCGGCGAGGAGGTCGAGCGCGAACGCGGCCGCGCCCCGCGCTCCCGAAGCGCCGCTCAACCGAGGAGCCGCTCCCCCGCGGCCACGGCGGCGGCCGTCTCGAGGGAGCGGAGGCAGCCGTACCCGATGGAGCAGGTCCGGCGGTAGCAGGGCGAACAGGGATAGCCGGCGTAGAGGTTCGCGACCCACGGCGCCGACGCCGACGTCCAGACCGGACTGGTCGACCCGAAGAGAGCCACCGTGGGGCGTCCGAGCGCGGCCGCGGCGTGCATCACGCCGGAGTCGTTCGTCAGGACGAGCGCGGCGCCCGCGAGGACCCCGAGGAGCGCCGAGAGGTCGGTGGCTCCGGTCGTGTCGCAGGTCGCGGCGCCCCGCCGGCGCGCTTCCGCGAGCCCCGACTCCGACGCCGCGCGATCGGCATCCGCGCCGACGGCGACGACCCGCCAGTCGCGCGGGACGGCGAGCGAAGCGGCCACCGCGCCGAACCGCTCGGGGCCCCACTGCTTCGCGGGCCCGTACGCCGCGCCCGGGGCGACCACGAGATAGGGGTCCGCGCCCGCGCCGAGCCGCGCGAGGAGATCCGCGGCCGACGCGCGCTCCCCCTCCGTCGCTTCCAGCCGCGGCGCGCCCGGATCGAGCACGAGCCGGGCGGCCTGGGCGAGACGGCGGTACTCTTCCGAGCGCGGCGTCGCGCGCGCCGGCGCGCCGCGCGGGACCCTCTTCGTCAGGAGGAAGCGGCGTCCCTCCGCTCCGTAGCCGATCCGTTCGGGAACGCCCGCGAGGGCGACGAGGAGCGCGGAGGAGAACGATTCGGTGAGGAGGAGCGCGGCGCGGGGGGCCGCGCGCCGGATCGCGCCGATCGGCGCGTAGCGACGCGCGCGGCTCCAGGGGAGGTACGCCGCGCGCGGGTGGCGGGCGCGAAGGAGCGGCTCGAACGCGGCGGGTCCGACGAAGAGCACCGCCTCCCGCGCGGCCCCCTCCACCACCGGCCAGGCGAGGATCAGATCGCCCAGCCAGTTCGGGAGGCGGACGAGGAGCGGGCGGTCGCCGGTCGTGGACACCGCGGCTCCGCGGCTCTCAGGGGACGATGCGGAGCTCGCGGCCGACGGTCCCCATCACCTCGAGCGCCCGGTCCATCTCGGCCTCGCTGTGCGTCGCCGTCACGATGGTCCGCAGCCGCGCCTTCCCCTTCGCGACCGTCGGGAATCCGATGCCCTGCGCGAAGACGCCCCGCTCGAAGAGCCGGTCGCTGAAGCGCATGGCGAGATCCGCCTCGCCGACGATGACCGGCGTGATCGGCGTCTCGCTGATCCCCGTGTTGAAGCCGAGGCGTTGCAGCCCCGCCTTGAAGCGCTTCGTATTGGACCACAGGCGCTCGATCCGCTCCGGTTCCTCCTCCAGGACTTCGAACGCCGCGAGGCACGCCGCCGCGACGGCGGGCGGATGCGACGTGCTGAAGAGGAACGGGCGCGCGCGGTGGTAGAGGTACTCGATGAGCGCCTTCGACCCGCAGACGTAGCCGCCGAGGACGCCGATCGCCTTCGAGAGCGTGCCGACCTGGACGTCCACCTGGCCGTGGAGATCGAAGTGATCCACCGTGCCGCGGCCCGCCCGCCCGAGGACGCCGCTCGCGTGGGCGTCGTCCACCATCATGATGGCGCCGTGCTCGCGCGCCGCGGCGGCGATTTCGCGCAGCGGCGCCACGTCGCCGTCCATGCTGAAGACGCCGTCCGTGATCACCAGCCGCCGCTTCACGTCCCGCGTCTCCTCGAGGAGCGCGCGGAGCGCCGCGACGTCGCGATGCGGAAAGACCTTGATGGCCGCCCGGCTGAGACGCGCGCCGTCGATGATGCTGGCGTGGTTCAGCTCGTCCGAGAGGATCAGGTCCTCCTTGCCCAGGATCGAGGAGACCGTTCCGGCGTTCGCCGTGAATCCGCTCTGGAAGACGACCGCCGCCTCGGTCTTCTTGAACACGGCGATCTTCCGCTCGAGCTCCATGTGGAGCTCCATGGTGCCCGCGATGGTGCGGACCGAGCCCGAGCCGACGCCCAGCTCCTTCACCGCGCGAAGAGCCGCCTCGCGCAGCTTCGGGTGCGTGGTCAGCCCGAGGTAGTTGTTCGAGGAGAGATTGACGACGTCGCGCCCGTCGAAGTGGGCGTGCGGCTTCTGCTCGCCGTCCAGGATCCGGAGCTTCCGATAGAGCCCGTCGCGCTTCATCTCCTCGAGCGCGTCGCCCAGGAACTGGAGCGGATCGGCGGTCTTGGGGGCCGGCGCGGGCGCCGGCGACGGGGCGCTCATGGGTGATCCCGCTTCAGGACGATCTTCCCCGCCTGGCCCGAGCGCTGCAGCTCGACGGCGTTCTCGAATTCCGACCAGCCGAGCACGTGCGTGATGACGGGACGGACGTCGAGCTTGCCCGAGAGGATCAGCTCCTGCATCCGGTACCAGGTGTCGTAGATGAGCCGCCCGTTGATTCCCTGCACCGTCACGCCGCGGAAGATGATCTCGCGCGCCACGTCGATTTCGAGGGGCGCGGAGGGGATGCCGAGGAGCGCCGCGCGCCCGCCGTTCGCCAGCGCTTCGAACCCGTCGCGGAACGCCTGGGGATGCCCCGACATCTCGAGGAGCCCGTCCACGCCGCGGCCGTCGGTTTCGCGGAGGATCGTCTTCACGACGTCGTCCTTCTCCACGTTCAGGAGGATGTCGGCGCCCATCCGCTCGGCCAGCTCGAGGCGGAGCGGGTTCTTGTCGATGGCGATGACGGAGGAGGCGCCCGACGCCTTCAGCACGCCGACCGAGAAGCACCCGATCGGACCGCAGCCGAAGACCGCGAAGCGGAGCCCCGCGATGGGCCCGGCGAGCGCGGTATGGACCGCGTTGCCCAGCGGGTCGTGGATCGCGGCGATCTCCTCCGGAATATCGGGGTGGAGCTTCCAGACGTTCCCCTCGGGGATGACGACGTAGTCGGCGAAGGCGCCCTGGCGGTCGACGCCGAGGATCTTCACGTTCTGGCAGAGATGGGCGAGGCCGCGGCGGCAGGCGTAGCAGAGGCCGCAGTAGACGTGCGTCTCGCCGGTGACGCGATCGCCCGGCTGGACCAGCGACACTTCGGACCCGACCGACTCGACGACTCCGGTGAACTCGTGACCGAAGACGAGGGGCGGCTTGATGCGCGATTGGGCCCAGCGGTCCCACTCGACGATGTGCAGGTCGGTGCCGCAGATCGCGAACGCCGTGACGCGGATCCGGACGTCCTTGGGACCGACGGCGGGAACGGGCACCGAGACCATCTTGATGCCCGGCGCTGCGGAGGGCTTCTGGATGCCCCACATCGTATCGTGGCTCACCGCTGGCTCCGTGATGGTTGGAAGCGGCACGGCAGATCTCCTCGACGAGGCCCGGGGGGTTGGGCGCTGCGTGGGCCTCTCGCGCCGATTATGCTGGCAACCCGCTTGGAATCAAGGCATTTCCGGGCATCCGCCGGGCCTCCGCCGGAGCCCCGAAAGGTATCCGGAAGGAGCCCGGGCTCAGTAGCCTCGATCCCGTTCGACGACGTGGAGGAGGGGCGCTCCGGAGGTCCAGCGAGGCCAATTTTCGGCGAACGCCCGCCCTTCGGAGTCGGGCGTTCCGATGCCCGCCACGTGGGGCGTGACGCGCACCCGTGGATGGCTCCAGAACGGGTGACCCTCCGGGAGCGGCTCCTCGCGGAAGACGTCGAGGATCGCCCGCGCGCCCGGATCGGCGTCGAGCGCGGCGAGGAGCGCGCCTTCGTCCACGCAGCGCCCGCGCGAGGCGTTCACGAAGACGGCGCCGCGCTTCAGCCGCGCGAAGCGCGCCGCGGACCAGAAGCCGTCGGTCTCGGGCGTGGCCGGCAGCAGATTCACGACGATGTCGGCCTCGGGGAGGAGCCGCTCGAGCGCGCCCGCCTCCTCCACGCCGGCCGCGCGCTCCTCCGCCGTGACGGGGCCACGCCGCACGCCGCGCACCGCGATCCCGAATCCGCGCGCCGCGCCGGCCACCGCGCGGCCGATGGCGCCGTGGCCGACGATCAGCATCGTGGTCCCCGCGAGCGTTCCGGGCGTCCAGCGCGACCAACGCCGCGCCTCCTGCTGGCGCCACGCGCGCGGCAGGTCGAGCGCCTCGGCGAGGAGGTGCGCCATCACGTACGCCGCGATCCGCTCGGGGAAATCGGCCACCGTTCGCGTCAGCGTCACGCCGGCGCCCCACTCCGGCCGGCCGAGCCAGCGGTCCACGCCCGCCCACCCGGAGTGGATCCATTCGAGCGCCGGGAGCCGAAGGGGCGGATCGGGAGGCGCGCTGCTCGCGAACCAGACGACGGCCTCGGCGGCGCGAGGATCGTCCGGCTCGACCCACGGAAGGCTCGCGCCCAGAGCCCGCTCCGCCGCGGCGCGGAGCGCGGGCGCGTCCCGCGCGGTCACGAGGATCGGACCGCGTGCGCGCGCCTCCGCGTCGCCGGCCGCGCGGCCCGCCCCGGCGCCGCTCACGGAGCCCTCCGCGCGCGCGCGAGGAGCGGCCTCAAGCGCTCCAGCACCAGCGACGGCTCCAGCCGTTCCATGCAGCCATGATGCCCCTTCGGACAGCGCTCCTTCCCGTGCACGTCGCAAGGGCGGCACGACAGCTCGATCTCGGCCACCGCGTCGGACGGCTCGCCCGACGCGAATCCGAAGCCGGGCACCGTGCTTCCGAAGAGACCGACCGCGGGGACGCCGAGCGCGGGCCCGAGGTGAAGGAAGGCCGAATCGTTCGAGACGATGGCGCGCGCGCCCGCCGCGGCGGCCGCCGCTTCGCGAAGGCCGGTGGCGACGATCCGCTCGCGCCAGGCCGCCGGAAGCGCCACCGCGATCTCCTCGGCCAGCCCGCGTTCGTCGGGGCCGACCGCGATCAGGGGCGCGAGTCCCGTCTCCCGCTCGAGGAGCGCGGCGAAGGCCGCGACGTGGCGAACGGGCCAGCGCTTCGTGGCCCAGCGCGACCCCGCGGCCACGAGCACGTAGCCGTCGTTCGCCCCCCCGCTCCAGCGCTCCGCCGCTCGCGCGCGCTCCTGGGGGGTGAGCGCGTCCCGGAGCCAGGGCCGAAGCGGCGCCGACTCGGGGAGCCCCGCGAGCGCGCGATAGCGGCGCAGGAGGGGCGGAAGCGGCGCCGGATGCGTCCACCGCGCGTGGACGAGGAGCCTCCGGCGGAGCCCATGCTTCGCGAAGGGAACGGCGCGCGCGCCTTCCAGCGAACCGACGAGTCGCGACGAGCGAAGACTCTGCTGCAGGTCGTAGATCTCCGCGACCCCTTCCCGCTTCAGCGCGGCGCGGAGGTCGCCCGTCGAGCCCTTCACGCCGAGCGGCGCGGGGGCCGCCGGATCGCTGCTCCCGTCCTCCAGCATGTAGAAGCGGTCCACGTCCGGGTGGTTGCGGAGCACCTCGGCGAATCGCTCCTTCACCGCGAAGAGGACGCGGCGGCCCGGAGCGGCGCGGCGGAGGAGCGACGGGAGGTGGGCCGCCAGGATCACGTCGCCGAGCGAGGAGAGCCGGACGACCAGGGCGGGACCGGGGGCGGAGCCGGCGGGCATGCGCTCAGACCGCGCGATCGCGCGGCGCGGGATCGGTCTCCGCGAGTCGGAATTGGAGCCGGTGGAGCTTCTGGTAGAGCCCCGGCGTCGCGACCAGCGCTTCGTGGGACCCCGACTGGACGATCCGCCCCTCGTCGAGGACGATGATCCGGTCGGCGCGCTGGATCGTGGAGAGCCGGTGCGCGATCACGAGAACGGTCCGTCCGTGGAAGAGCGTCTCCAGCGCTTCCTGGACGAGGAGCTCCGACTCCGAGTCGAGGCTCGACGTCGCCTCGTCGAGGAGGAGCACGGGAGGATTCTTGAAGATGGCGCGCGCGATCGCCAGGCGCTGGCGCTCCCCGCCCGAGAGGCGGACGCCGCGGTCGCCGATCCGCGTCTGGAATCCTTCGGGCATCTCGAGGATGAACCGCTCCGCGTTGGCCGCGCGCGCGGCCAGCCGGACGTCCTCCTCCTTCGCGCCGTCCACGCCGTAGGCGATGTTGCTCCAGACCGTGTCGTTGAAGAGGATCGCCTCCTGCGTCACGACGCCGAGCATCCGCCGCCAGGAAGCGAGGTCGAGGTCGCGGAGGTCCTGGCCGTCCACCTTCAGCGCGCCCGACGTCGGGTCGTGGAAGCGCGCGACCAGATCCACGATCGTCGACTTCCCCGCCCCGCTCGGCCCGACGAGGGCGACCATCGACCCCGCGTCGACCCGGAACGAGACGTCGCGCAGCACCTCGTCCCCGAGGCCGTACCGGAACGACACGCCCTCCAGCTCGATCCCGGATCCGACGCGCTCCACCGCGCGGGCTCCCGGCCGGCTCACGACGGTGGGCGGCGTGTCGAGGATGCGGAAGATCCGCTCCGCCGCGGCCAGACCCTCCTGCATCGTGGCGTTGATGTTGCTGAGCGACTTCAGCGGGCTCATCAGCTGGAGCATGGCGAAGAGGAAGATGAAGAACTGCTGCGGCTCCATGGACTGCTTCACGAGGATCTCGTGGCCGCCGTACCAGAGGACCGCCACCGTGGCCACGACGCCCAGGTATTCCGAGAGCGGACCCGCCATCGCGCCGAGGCGCCGCTGCCGGACGAAGGCGCGGAAGTAGTCCTGGGCCGCGCGCCCGAACTTCCTCCGCTCGAACGCCTCCATGGCGAACGCCTTCACGACGCGGATGCCGGAGAGCGTCTCCTGGAGGATGGCGTTCAGGTCGGCCATCCGCTCCTGCGTGATGGTGCTGCGCCGGCGGAGCTTCTTCCCCAGCCAGACGATGAGGAGGAGCGAGGGAGGGAGCACGATGAAGGAGAGGAGCGCGAGCCGCCACGAGGTCCAGAAGATCCAGAAGAGGCAGACGGCGAGGAGGAGGACGCTCTTGATCAGGTTGCTGAATCCGGCGGCCAGGGCGCCGCGGACGAGCGCGATGTCGTTCGTGAGCCGCGACGTGAGCGCTCCCGATCGCCTCGCGTGGAACCAGGAGAGCGAGAGGTCGTGCAAGTGCCCGTAGACCTCGTTCCGTAGATCGCGAACCACGGCCTGCTCCACCCAGACGGTCTGCACGCTCTGGAGGTAGTCGAAGACGTTCTTCAGGAAGAAGATGACGAGGAGCGCGAGGCAGATCCGCGTGAGAGAGCGGAGCGGATCCCCCGTCAGGAAGAAGCGCTCGAACCAGGTGCGAAGGTCCTGCTTCCAGGCGTTCACGCGGGCGGCGAGCCCCGACTCGTCCCGCGCCGCCGCGCCGGACCGAGGATCCGCGGCGAGCGCGCCGGCGTCGGGAACGCCCGGCATCGCGGGGAATCCGGTCACGCCTCCCGGCGCGACGCCGCCGGGCGCGGCGCCGCCCGGCGCGACGGCCCCCAACGCGGCGGCCCCCGGCGCGGCGGGCGCGGAGATTTCCGCGGGCTGCGGGCGCGGCGTGAAGAGGACCTTCACGAACGGCGAGATCATCCCGATCGAGACGCCGCTCAGGAGCGCGAAGCCGAAGATGAGGAACGCGGTGTACGTGAGCCGCGTCCGGTAGGGACGCAGATAGCCGAGGAGCCGCCACGACGTCTTCGGACGGCGGCCGGCCGGGCCGCCCGGTTCCGCGGCGCGCGGGCTCGCCACGGGCTAGGTCGTCTCCTCGCGCGGGCTCTTGAAGGCGTCGAGCCAGTCGAATTCGTGCACGAAGGCCTGCTCGAAATCGTAGCCGCGCGCGAAGTCGCTCGGACGGTCCTCGTCGGTCTTCCCGAGGATGCCGTGCTCGACGAGCTGGAAGACGATGTTCCCGAAGTCCTCGGTCTTGTGGACGCCCCACTGCTCGAAGACCGTCTTCGCCATCGGGCCGAAGCGGGCGCGGGCGAGCTCGCGAATGCCGTCGAGGACTTCCGGGCCCCTCACGTGACGCGGTCCCGCGCCTTCACGCCGCGCGCGATCGACGGTGAAGTGGACGGCTTGGAGCGTGAAGTGGTAGGCGGCCGGCCGGTAGGAGCCGTGGCGTTCCGCGAGGTCGAGTATGGCGGTTTCGAGGTCCATGGCGCTCTCATCGCCGCGCGCCGCGTCGCAACTCGGTGTCGCGCCGGAAGCGGCGGTCGTCGGTCCGCGGGTGGTCCACGTTGTGGTGAAGTCCGCGACTCTCGCCGCGGGCGCGGGCGCACGCGACCATCAGCTCGGCCACCAGCGAGATGTTGCGCAACTCCACCAGATCCGCGTCGAGCCGGTACCGCCAGTAGTCGCGTTCCGTTTGCTCGCGGAGCACCGCGACCATCGCCGCGGCGCGCGCGAGGCGCTCGTCGCTGCGGACGATGCCCATATAGTCCCACATCGTCCTACGGATGGCATCCCAATTGTGGTCGAAGATCACCTGTTCCTTCGGCGTCACGGCGCCGTTCGTGTGCCAGCGCGGGAGCCGCGGCACGCGCCGCGTCCGCTCCTCGTTCACGCGATGGAGCACGCTCGCGGCGGCCCGGCGCGCGAAGACGAGCGCCTCCAGGAGCGAATTCGAAGCCAGTCGGTTCGCGCCGTGCACGCCGGTGCACGCCACTTCCCCGCACGCCCAGAGTCCGGGCAGGTCGGTCCGCGCGTCGAGATCGGTGACCACGCCGCCGCAGAGGTAGTGGGCCGCGGGAACGACGGGGATCGGATCGCGGTAGAGGTCGTACCCGAGGTCGAGCACGCGGCGCGTGATGTTCGGAAAGCGCCGCGGCAGCTGCCTCCGTCCGATGCGGCGCATGTCGAGGAGCACGTACTTGTCGCCCCGCTTCTTCATCTCGAAGTCGATGGCGCGCGCCACGACGTCGCGCGGCGCGAGGTCGCCGAGCCGGTGATAGCGCTGCATGAACGGCTTGCCGTCGCAGGTCAGGAGCCGCGCCCCTTCGCCCCGGGCCGCCTCCGAGATGAGGAACGACTTCGCCTCGGGATGGAAGAGGCAGGTCGGGTGGAACTGCATGAACTCGAGGTTCGCGACGCTCGCGCCGGCCCGGTAGGCCGCCGCGAGGCCATCGCCCGTGGCGATGTCGGGGTTGCTCGTGTACAGGTAGACCTTCCCCGCCCCGCCCGTCGCGAGCACCGTCGCGTGCGCCGAGGCCGCGCGGATCGCCCCCGTCGCGCGGTCGAGGACGTAGGCGCCCCAGACGCGGTCGCGCGACGGAGCGCGCTTCGTTCCCTCGAGATGCTTCGATTCGAGGATGAGGTCGACGGCGATGTGATTCTCGAGCACCCGGATCTTCGGGTGCGCGCGCGCGCGATCGAGCAGGGTCCGCTCCACCGCGTGTCCAGTCCGGTCCTTCGCGTGGACGATCCGGCGGCGCGAGTGCCCTCCCTCGCGTCCCAGCGCGAGGCGCCCGCGCTGCTCGGGGTCGCGCGAGAAGCGGACGCCGTTCGCGAGGAGGCGGAGCACCTCGCCGGGGCCCTCCTCCACCAGCACGCGAACCGCCGCCGGATCGCAGAGGCCCGCGCCGCAGACGAGCGTGTCGCGCTCGTGGAGCGAGGCCGTGTCGTCCTCCCCGAGGACCGCGGCGATCCCGCCCTGGGCGTAGTTCGTATTCGACTCCTCGGCGCCCACCTTCGTCACCACGAGCACGGACGCGGAGGCCGCGGCGTGGAGCGCGAGGGAGAGACCGGCGATCCCGCTTCCAATGACCAGGACGTCGGCATCCAACTCGTCGCGCCGGGGGGTCGCCTTGCGGATCGTTCGGGGCATGGTCTCGAAGCCTAGCCGATCGAGGCCGGACCCGCCATGGCGGCGGACGCGGATCCCCCGCCAACGGGATCGCGGCTCGGGTCTCCGAGCGCGGCCCGAAGCGGCGCGGGATCGTCGACCGGCTCGAGGCGCGTGGAGAGGACGGCGGGCTCGAGCGGGAGGGCCGGGAGGAGCCGGACCCGCGCGGCGTCCTTGTCGGTCACGAGAAGGGATCGGGAGCCGGCCGCGGCGAGCGCCGCGGCGCGCGCCTGGATCAGCGCGATGGACCAGGGAGCGTGATCGGGGAACGCCAGGTGATCGGCGACCGAAATTCCCTCCCCGGCCAGGAAGCGCTCGAGCCGTTCCGGAGATCCGACCGACGAGACCAGGAGCACGGGCCCGAGATCGGCGGGATCCGCCTCCCCGGCGCCTTCCCCCTGCCGCTCGATCCGCCTCGGGCGTCGCCGGAATCGGACCAAAGGGACCCCGGGCGCGAACCGCGCGGCCAGCGACTCGACCGTTCCCGGGCGAAGCTCGTCCTCCGTCTCAGCGATCGCCACGATCACGTTGGCTTCGCTCAGGTTGCCGGGCGCCTTGCGAAGCGGCCCGGCGGGCAGCGTGAGCCCGTTGCCGAGGGGGCGGAGCGGGTCGATCGCCACCCAGAGCGAGTCCCACGCCAGGTACCCCTGCTCCCATCCGTCGTCGAGGATCACGGTGCGCGCGCCGTGGGCGGCCGCCAGCCGCGCCGCGGCCAGACGGTCGCGTCCCGCGATGACGGGGACGTCGGGAGGAAGCGCCGCGCGGTGAGCCATCGCCTCGTCGCCGAACCAGCGGATCGCGGCGGCGTCCCCCGGACGCGGGAGCGGGAGCGCCTGGGGCGCGAGATTCGCGGCCTTGCCGCCATGCCCGCGGAGAAGGAGCGCCGGCGCGAGCCCCGCGTCGTGCGCGGCCAGCGCCGCCCAGCGCGCCAGGCTCGTCTTCCCGGCGCCGCCGACGGAGAGGCCCCCGACCGCGACGACGCGCACGCCCGGCAGGGCGATCCTCGTCCGCCTCGCCCGAGCGCGGGCCGCCGCGGTCGCGAGTCCGTAGAGGAACGCGGCGGGGCGAAGGAGCGCCGTCGCGTTCCCGCCCGCCTCGCCACTCCAGACGCGCTCGATCCATGGGCGAAGTCGAGCGGCGCCCGCGGCGCGCCCCGAATTCGGTCGCGTCACGGAACGAGTCCCCACGAGGCGAGCGCTTCGAGCGCGCGTCGCGCCGCCCCTTCGGCTTCCCTCGCGGCGGCGAGTGCCCCCGCTTGCCGGACCGCGCCTGAATCGACGAGCCACGCGTCCACCGCGCGCGCCGCCGCGTCCGCGTCGGCGGCGATCGCGACGGCGCCGTGGCGGAGGAGCGCGGCCACGCCCGCCTCGACGTCGCCGTGATTTGGCCCGACCACGACCGGCGCGCCCGCGGAGGCGGGCTCGAGGACGTTGTGGCCTCCGTGACGCGAGAAGGTGCCGCCCACGAGGGCGACGCGCGCCGCCGGAAAGAGCGACGGCAATTCGCCGCGCGTCTCGAGGAGCCCGACACGACCGCCGGCGACCGCCCCGATCTCCCGGCTCCACGCGATCGCCGAGTCCGCCGCGCCTTCGGTCCCGGCGACCGCCGGGCCGGCCGCGGCGGTCCGCCGGCGGATCTCGAATCCCGCCGCCGCGAGCGCGCGGGCGGCGGCGCGCCCTCCCTCGTCGTGGCGCGGGGCGACGACGAAGCGCCACGCTTCCTCCGCGCCGCGCCTCCGGAGCGTGCGCGCGACGGCCGCCGCGACCTCCTCCTCGCCGGGCCGGAGGCTCGCGAAGAGGACGAGGCGGCGCGCATCGGCGGGCACCGGCGCGGGAGACGCCGCCGGCGCGGGCCCGGAGCCGGCCGCGGCGGACGACGGCGCGTCGGCCTTCAGGTCCCCGATCACGCGAGTCCGCTCCCGCGGCACGCCGAGCGAGACGAAGCGCTCCGCGTGCCGCTCGCTCTGGGCGAGGACGTGGAGCGCTCCGAAGAGCCCCGGTCCCGCGAGGCCGAGCCGGCGGAGCCGGGAGGCGGTCCGTTCGGAGACCGTGGCGCTCACGGCCACGACGGGGAGCCCGGCGCGGCGCGCTTCGTAGAGGAGGTTGGGCCAGAGCTCGGTCTCGATGAGGTCGAGTCGGGAGGGACACGCCTCGCGGAGGAGCGTTCGGATCGCGCGCGGGAAGTCGAGCGGCGCGATGGCCGCGATCGCGCGCGCGCCGAGCTCGCGCGTCACGCGCTCCCTTCCCGTTCGCGTGCGCGTGGTGACGAGGAGCGGCGGCCGGTGCCCGGCGCCGAGAAGAGCCTCCACCCAGCGGCGCGCCGCCAGCGCTTCCCCCAGGGACGCGGCGTGGACCCACGGTCCGCCCGCGGCGCGGTGCGCTCCGGCGACCCGACCCATCCGCTCGCGCCACGGCGATCCCTCGGGCGCGAGCGCCGCGCCGAGCGGCGCCGCCACCAGTCCTGCGGCGCCCGTCAGCGCGCGATAGAGCGCGAGCGCGGGGCTCACGGCGCCGGCCGCTCGGCCGCGAACGCGACGAGCGCGTCGGCGGCCCGCTCCGCGGAGCCCGCTCCTCCGAGGAGATCTCCGAGGCGCGCGAACGCGCGCGTCTGCCGCTCCCGGGCCTCGGC
>DATIQI010000249.1:0-8926 GCA_035470985.1 Acidobacteriota bacterium | reverse complement strand
TCGATCATGGAAACAGCTAGCCTGTAATATATGATATTGCAATCGGTTAGGCGCTAGTAATAAAGCGTAACGTGAAGAGTGTCTGGCGTGGGCGCATGGAGCGCGCCCGCCGCAGCCGCGCCGCGGGCCCCTGTCGCCTGTAACGTGGGTGCCGTGGCGCACCCCCCGGGGGGAATTAGCGCAGGATCGCGGGAGCCCCTTCCGCAAGGAGACTCGTTCCCGTCATTTCGGGAGGCGCCGTGAGCCCCATCAAGCCGAGGAGCGTCGGGGCGACGTCGGCGAGGATTCCCGAGCGAAGTTGGATCGGGCCGTTCCCCGCGGCCAGGAGGGGCACCGGATTCAGCGTGTGGGCCGTGTGGGGCCCCCCGGTCGCCTTGTCGATCAGCTCTTCGGCGTTCCCGTGATCGGCGGTCACCAGAGCGACCCCGCCGCGGCGCTCCACCACGTCCAGGATCCGGCCGAGGCAGCCGTCCACCGTCTCGACCGCGCGGACCGCCGCGGGGATGATCCCCGTGTGCCCGACCATGTCGGGGTTGGCGAAGTTCAGGACGAAGAAGCCGAACTCGGGGCCCGACAAGCGCCGCACGGCTTCGTCCGTCACTTCCCCCGCGCTCATCTCGGGCTTCAGATCGTAGGTCGTCACCTTGGGCGACGGGACCAGGACCCGCTCCTCGCCCCGAAACGGCGTCTCCTCGCTTCCGTTGAAGAAGTAGGTGACGTGGGCGTACTTCTCCGTCTCCGCGATCCGCAGTTGCCGGATGCCCGCCTCGGCCACCACCTCCCCGATCGTCCTCCGGAGCGGCTCGTCGGTGAAGAGGACGGGATACGGGAACGTGTCGTCGTAGGCGGTCATGCAGACGTAATGGAGGCCGAGCGGCCCCTCGGGCCGCGCGAAGGCGTCGAACGCGGGATCGCCGAGGGCGCGCGAGAGCTGCCGCATCCGGTCGGGCCGGAAGTTGAACGCCACGACCACGTCGCCGGCCGCGATCCGCCCGTCGCCGGACGCGCCGACAAGGGTCGGCTGCACGAACTCGTCCCCCTCGCCCCGATCGTAGGCCGCCGCGAGCGCCTCCGCCGCGGTGGCGGCGCGAAGGCCCTCCCCCGCCACGAGCGCGCGGTAGGCCCGTTCGGTGCGGTCCCAGCGCTTGTCGCGATCCATGGCGAAGAATCGCCCCGAGATGCTGGCGATGGAACCCCCGCACTCCCGCAGCACGGCTTCGGTCGCGTCGAGGGAGGGGCGCGCCGACCGGGGCGCGGTGTCGCGCCCGTCGAGGAAGGCGTGGACGACGGAGCGCGGCACCCCCGCCGCGGCCGCCAGACGGATCATCGCGTGGAGATGGCGCTCGTGGCTATGGACGCCGCCCGGCGAGAGGAGTCCGATGAAGTGGATGCGTCCCGTGGCGCGCGCCCGCTCGAACGCCTCGCGCAGGACGCCGTTCGTCGCGAGCGAGCCGTCCGAGACGGCGAGACTGATCCGCGTGAGGTCCTGGTAGACGATGCGCCCCGCGCCGAGGTTCAGGTGGCCGACCTCGCTGTTCCCCATCTGCCCCGCCGGTAGACCCACCGACTCACCGCAGGTGACGAGCGTGGCCTGGGGATAGCGGAGCGCGAGCGCGTCCATGACGGGCGTCTCGGCGAGCGCGATGGCGTTTCCCTCGCGGGAGGGGTTCAGCCCCCAGCCGTCCAGGATGACGAGGCCGACGAGCGGAAAGGGCTTGGGCGCGGTCATGCGCCCAGCCTAGCACACCCGGGAGGCGCCGGGGTCGGCGAGCCCGAGCGCGGCGAACGGCGCGGGCTCGAGGGTCACGTGAAACACGCGGCCCACCGCCTCGACGATCCGCGCCTCGACCAGCTCCGCCGCCACGGCCACGCCGAGGAGCTCGCCCGCCCCGCGCGCGTGCCCGGCCAGGAGCCCCGCGGCGCGATCGGCGTCGCGCCGGAACGCCGCGACGTCGCGGTGGCGGCCCGTCAAGGGGAGCGAGGCGTGGCTGAGCGCCCCGCCACGGGTGAACTTCGAGGCGATTCCCGCCAGCTTGAATTCGCCGACGCGGACTTCGCCCGGCGCGGTCCGCGCGAAGCAGGGCGTGGCGCCGGCCGGGAGCGCGGGGCCCCGTTCCGAAGAGGGAACGCGCTCGGCGGCGAGATGGAGCGTCCGGTAGGCCCCCGCCACGGCGTCGGCCACGCGCTCGGCGAACGCGCGCGGCGCGTCCGCCCAGGGGCCCGGGACGCTGGCGGCGACGGCGAACGTCGCCTCCTCGTCGTGGAGCACCGCGTCCCCGCCCGTCGGCCGGCGGGCGACGTCCAGCCCGGCGCGCGCGATGGCCTCCAGGTCCCACCCCTCCGGCCACGGCTCGATCCGTCCCAGGCTCAGGGTTGGGCGGCTCCAGCCGTACGTCCGGACGACGAGGCGGCCGGGCGCGGCCGCGGCCCAGCGGAGGAGCGCGGCGTCGAGCGCCATCTGGACCTCGCCGGGCGCGACGCGACGCGGAAGGACGTAGCCGGTCGTGGGGGGCGATGCGGAGGGTTCGGAAGCGGCGAAGGGGGCCGTCACGGCCCGGCTCCTAGAACTGGACGGCGCCGAGCCAGTCGCGGACGAGGAACATCACCCGCCCGATGAGCAGCGAGATGCGCGCCATGACCGTGTAGCCGTAGCTCGCGCCGAAGCTGACCATGAGGAAGTAGATGCCCACCTTGGCGACGCCGCCCAGGGCGCCTTTGTGCTCCTTGGAGAAGAAGAAGAACATCAACGTGGTCAGGAGCCCGACCACGAGGAGCCAGTTGTTGATCAGGTCGCCCGGGTTCACGCCGCCCCAGAGCGGGAGGATGGATCCGTGGACCTGCTCGACCAGGTCGCTCTGGCCGAAGCCCGTGATCCGGAGCGCCGGGTAGACGCCGAGGATCACCGCGATCGGCCAGCGGGAGAGCCAGTCGCCGCGCGGGAAGAAGCGCGAGAAGAGGAGGACGCCGAGGAGGAGCGGGACGACGAGCAGGAAATTGCGCCCCTCGTTGAATTGCGTGAAGAGCGGCGTCACCAGATTCGGCTTGATGGTCGAGAAGTACGTGAGCACGACGTAGTAGCCGGCCGAGATGCCGACGAAGAGGTGCTCGCAGAACTTGTAGACCGGGTTGTCCCGGTAGAGGAACGAGAAGATCCCGAGCGTCAGGAACGCGGCGATCCAGACGCCGATGTCGGTGCTCAGATTCACGCGCCGCCCCGCTTCCGGTCCTTCTTCGGCGGATTCGAGAGGTTCCCCAGGATGATGAGGAGCGCGATGAAGACGTGGGCCAGCGACTGCGCGTCCATGCCGCGCGTGGCGAGCCCCTCCTTCTGCACGAGCACCTCGTATTCTGCCGCCCCCGCCATGCCGCCGAGGAGGCCGAGGAGCTGCTTCGTCTGGAGGTAGGGGTAGTACTCCGGCGCGCTGACCGCCGTGACCGCCGCGACCATCGGGATGTGGTAGCGCGAGACGACCTGCTGCACCCACTCCTTCGTGCCGGGGTAGCCGGCGCTGACGTTCACGAGGAGCGCGAAGTCGTTGTAGTTCCGGATCCCCTTCATCACGGGGATCTCCTCGACCGGCACGCCGCGCTGGTCGACGGGGTAGGTGCCCGGGATGCTGAGCCCCATCCGCGACATCACGAGCTCGTTCCCCGCCTTGTATCCGAGGTTCACGTAGTCCACGCCGAGCGTCTTCCCGTACTCCTGCGCGGCGATGGTCAGGACCTCCTCGGTGAGCGGCGGTCCGCCCGGATAGAGCGCGATGGCGATGACCTTGATGTTCCGCCGGAAGAGGTGGCGCGCGGCCGCGAGGTGCGCGGGGTAGTTTTCGGCGATCGTGCCCGGGTCGTAGTCGCCCGCGAGGAGCACCGTCGAGCCGGCGGGCACCGCCTCGATCGCGTCGTAGAAGCCGCGGGCGCGATGGCCCGGCTCGATCGGCGCGATGTGGAACCCCGAGACGAGCGGCACCACGACGAGGAGTCCGACCGCGAGGAAGAGCCAGCGGCGGTCGAGATCGCGGAGCCAGTTCAGTCCGTTCACGAGCCGCCCCCTTCCCCGCTGCCGTACGTCTTCTCGATGCCGAGAATGAGCCGGATGCCGGTCGCCATGACGCCGAGCGCGGCGCCGATCAGAATCCCCCGCTTCGCGGCGTTCTGCGGCACTTCCATGAGCCAGTCGGCGCCCGCGGGAATCAGGGGGTGGAGCGCGTTCCCGATCGGCACGCGGCCGATCATGAGGACGAACGCGGCGATGGCGAGGAGGAGCGCCTCCGTCGAGCGGATGCGGAACGCCCGGAAGGCCGCCGAGGCGATGAAGAAGGCGAGGAGCGAGAACATGGTGGCCGCCATGGGCGAATAGAAATTGCGGTACATCCAGCTGAACCCGGTGCCGGCGTCGAGGAAGCGGTCGCCCGCCGAGAAGCCGATCGCCATCATGGCGCCGAGCCCGAGGACGAGCACCGCCTTGTACGGCCAGTCCCGGGAGCGCTCACCGATGCCGCGCAGGTTCACGCGCAGGACGTTCGCGACGCCGAGGACGTACGTGAGACCGACCAGGATCAGGGCCCAGTTCTGGAGGTCCTGATAGCCGTTTCGGACCAGCGGGTGCGGCACGAAGAAGCCGATGAGGCAGAAGACGCCCGTGATGAGCGTGAGGAGGACCGGGATCTCTCGTTTCATCGCGGAACCCTCATCCGGCGGTGCTCCACCAGGCGCCGAAGTCCGTGTAACCGGCCGACGCGAGCACGCACCCGATCACGACCATCGCGATCAGGACCAGCTTCACCGTGTCCGACGACTTCAGGCTCCCCAGGAGCTTGGCGTCGTTCGAGAGGAGCGCGCTCGCCGCGTAGTACTCCTCGCCGATGAGCGTGTAGTCGCAGGCGACCACGAAGAAGGGGAGTTGATGCACGTTCGCGGTGCCGGCGATCTGGATGGCGCCGATGGAATGTCCCGTCTCGGCCAGGAGGAGCGACTCGGCGAAGAAGGCGCCGAGGAAGAGATTCGCCGCCGGCTTGTCGCGGAGCATCGTGCCGTTTACCGCGGCCACGTAGGCGAACTGCTCCGTCGTGATGTACCGGACCTGGTCCGAGCGATAGGCGTCCGCGCGCCCCACGTCCTGGTACCCCGATTTCACCACTTCCTCGGCGACCGTGAAGACGGCCGGCGAGTTCGTGGGGACGAAGAGCGGGGTCTCGTACTTCGCGGCCGTCCGGGCCACCTGCCCGAGCAGGATCATGCTGGCGATGGTCTGGATGTCGTCGATGTCCTGGATGCCCGGGACGTAGAGGATTCCCTTCCCCATCTCGGTGGCGCGGCCGATCGCTTCCTCGATCGCGACGAGGCCGGGAATGTGGCGGAACGTCCAGGTCCTCCCGCGCTGCGCCTGCGCGATGTAGTAGAAGAGGCAGACGAAGAAGATGAGCGTGACGACGAAGACGTTCACCTTCGTCGTGTCGAACCACTGGGGCCGGGCCGCGACCGCGGCGGAAACGGCGGTTCGGAGCGCGGGATCCTCGGGCACCGCCACCACCTGGTACTGGTACGCGACGCCGTTCTCGACGCCCTCGCCGGAGTCCGTGTAGGAGGAGGCCGTTCCGTCGATCGTGGCGATCGGGGCGAACGCGCCGTCGGCGCCCTCCCGGCGCGTGACCACCCATTGCGCCGGCAGCGAGTCGGACGGCGTCCACGTGACCGAGATGCTTCCGCCGGCGTCGTTCGGCGTGTCGGCGGCCTGGATGGGGAGCTCCGCGTTCGCGGCGGGGATCGCGGCGAACGCCAGGCAGGCGACGGCCAGGGCCGACGCGACGGCGCGAACGGTGACGAATCTCATGCGGTGGATCAGGGTCGCGCTCCCCCGCGAATCCGGGCGGCGCGAATCGGCGGCGTGCGGCGAGAAGTCACGCGAGGACAGGGCCTCCGGTGCAGGTTGGTTCCGGCCAACAAAAGAACGGTACGCGTTCCCTCGAAGGAGTGTCAAGCGCGGCTTCCGGAGTTGCGCATCTACGACTCGATCCGTTCGACGTTCGCGCGCGGGATGAGCGTCTTGGCGCCGTCCCCGAAGTCGGCCTCCAGGACGCGAACCTTGGCTTCCGATTCGAGGGCCGTTGGCTCGGGCGGGAGCGCGGTCACCACCCCGATACGTCCGAAGTAGGGCTGGCGGATGGCCCGGATCGGGCAGCCGATGGAGAGCCCTTCGTCCGAGCCGGCCGACTCCCCGGCCTCGCTCTTCAAGCCGGTCTCGAGCCGCGGGCAGATGATCTCGGGGCGGAGCACGCCCGCCCGGATCTGGGTGGCCCCGCTGACGGAGACTTTCCGCCCTTCGCACGATTTCAAGAGTTCGAACGTGCGGCCGGCCATCGGGATCTCCCCGAAGCCCTCCGTCACGACGAGCGTGATCCCCTTCTCCTCGGAGCCCGTGATCGCGACGCCGAGGTCGTAGCCGAGGAACTCGCGCAGGTCGTGATCGTCGAATCCGCCGATCACGATCGCCTTCACCCCCATCTGGACCGCGTGGCGGATCGTCTTCGTCGTCACGTGGGCGCCTCCCACGACGATCCGGCCCCGCTCGCGCTCGGTGATCATCGCCTCGGTCAGGGTGTCGCCGGGGCCCGGCACGGCCACGTGGAGCTCGCCGCACGTCTCGCCGCCGATGCCGAAGATCCCCTGGATGAACGTCCCGCGGGTTTCCACGGTCACGCCCTGGTTCGGATGGACCTCCACGATCGTCCCGTCCACGTAGGCGTCCACCTCGACGGGGATCGGAGGCTCGCGCAGGAGGGCCTGTCCCGTCACCGCCGAGACGCTCTCGAGGGTCCCCGTCACGGGGGCGACGCACTTCGACCGGAAGAGGCCGAAGAACGACTTGCTCTCGGCGAACGACTCGCCCTTCGTGACCGGCGATCCGACGGGCTTCACGAGGCAATCCATCACGTCCTCGGGAAGGATGCCGAGGAGGTTGGCGGCGTTCACCGTCTGCACGTTTCCGGGAAGTTCGGTCCGGGCGACGACCGACTCGGCCTTCACCACGTCGCCGACCTTCACCGTGACGGTTCCCGCCAGGGGGAGTTTGCGCTCGCGCCGCACGACGGCGAACGCGGTGACTTTCAATCCGGGCGTGTACGAGTGGGCCACCGTCAGCTCCTCACGGCCGCCGGGTAGACTCCCAGCGCCTCGTTCCATTCGTTCAGTTTCGCGATGCGTCCGGCGCGGTCCTCGGGCAGCCCGAACGGCTGCCGGCCGCGGCAATCGAACACGAGACCCACGACGCCTCCGCGGAGCGTCACCGTCCGCTCCTTCCCCTTCCCGTCGCCGACGTCGAACCCCTTCTCCGGCCGCAGCGTCGCCTTCACGAACTGGCCGTCCGCGAGCGGAACGAGCCGGAGCGAGCCGTACGGCATCGAGAACTCCTCGTGCTTCCCGCCCGGCATCTCGAGCGAGACCCGGAGCGCCGTCACGCCGAGCTTCCCGGGGCCGACCGGCGCCACGCTGGAGCCGAGGCGGATGAGGCAGTCCTTCTCGAACACCTGCCGCGCCGCCGTGGGATGGACCGTCGAGAGGACGCCGAGCTGCGGCATCATGAAGATCGAATCGACCGCCAGCTCGGTCACGTGCTCGGGCAGGAACGCGTCGAGCATCATCAGCGCCGACTGGGCGCGCCGCGGCGCGTGCGACAGGACGCCGCCCGATCCGACCAGGAGGTCGAGATGGTCGAGGCGGACGAGCGACTCGCCGCTCGCCGACTGCTCGAACGTGTCCGAGATCGTCCGCTCCTGCTGAACGCCCTTCAGGCCGACCGCCAGCAGCTTGTGCTGCGCGAAGGCGAGGCGGAGCGCCTCGCGGGCGATCGCCTGCTCCACGATCAGCTCCTCCATCGATTGGGGGATGGTCGTGGGGCGGATCATCTTGTTCTTGATCCGGTTCCGGAGATCGGGCTCGCTGATCTCGAACGGAACCCAGCGGAGGATCATCGGAAGGGTCGCCTCCGCCAGGACGTTGGAGACCGAGTAGGACATGCCGAGGTTCGCGCTCACCGTCCGATTGAAGACGCCCTGGAAGACCGAGAAGACGTCGGTCGTCGCGCCGCCGATGTCGACGCCGACGACGTTGATCTTCTCCTCCCGCGCGATGGTCTCCATGATGAGACCCACGGCGCCCGGCGTCGGCATGATCGGAACGGGCGTCCACGTCATCAGCTTCTTGTAGCCCGGCGCGTGGGCCATGACGTGCTCCATGAAGAGATCGTGGATCTTGTCGCGCGCCGGGGTGAGGTTCTCCCGCTCGAGCACGGGCCGGAGGTTCTCCGTGAGGACCAGCGCCGTCTTCGAGCCGAGGCGCTCCTCCACCGCGGCCGCCGCGTCCTTGTTCCCCGCGTAGATGACCGGGAGCTCGTAGCCCGCGCCGAGGCGCGCCTTCGGATCGGCCGCGGCCAGGAGCTCCGCCATCTCCACGACGTGCGACGTGGTGCCGCCGTCGATCCCGCCCGAGAGGAGGATCATGTCGGGCCGCAGCTGGCGGATCCGCTTGATCTTCTCGTGCGGCAGCCGGCCGTCGTTGCTCGCGATGACGTCCATCACGATGGCGCCGGCCCCCAGGGCGGCCCGTTGCGCGCTCTCGCCCGTCATGCTCTTCACGACGCCCGAGACCATCATCTGGAGCCCGCCGCCCGCGCTCGAGGTGGAAATGTACAGGTCCACCCCCACGTCGCCCTTCTGCGGCGTCAGGATGGTCTCGCCGTCCAGGATCTTCAGCCCGGCCAGCTCCTCCACCTCCAGTCTTGCCGTTTCGGCACGCGACAGTGACGCCCGACAGTGTCGCCCGGGTCCTGGGCGTGGGAGCCATAGTCGAAGGGTCGGTGGCCCGGGCCGGCTCGCTCCTGCGGGTGAACGTGGCGCTGGTCGATCCGGCGAGCTCGAGCGTCATCGCCAGC